>NZ_JBPBWC010000007.1:0-236401 GCF_050954125.1 Halomicrococcus pelagicus
CCGAGAACCACTCCGTTCTCGGCACCATCATCATCGTGACTGGCTTCTTGGCGTCCGCTTGCGTCACCCTCGTAGTCAGGGTTCTTTAGCGTGACGTACAGGTAGAACGTGTCGTCCTGCTCGTCGTACTGGAGCGTGGCACTGGAGGCGTCCCAGTCGTCGTTCTCGTAGTACCTGCCGAACGGCGTGTCTTCTCGTTCGTCCTCGGGTGGGAGGACGTATTCGCAGGTGACTCTGCCGTTCGGCGTGGAGAGCGTGGCGTGGTCGTCGTTGAACGTCGCTGAACGCTTGTCGTACACGACGCTCCACGAGTCGAAATGTGGTTGACTCGTCTTCTCGCCCTTCTTGAGCTTCTCAACGCCGCCTGTGACGGCTTCGATAGCGCGGCGAATGCCTTTTTGAACGAGGTTCGCGGTGAGGTCGGTTTCTTCGCGCAACTCGTCGTAGAGGGCGTCTTCGGCGTTGCTCTTGCTGGTGATGCAGAGTTCGTCGTAGCGCCACGCCCACTCGCTCGTTCGGTTGGCGCAGTGGAGGAACTGAGTCTTGGTTTGATGGAGGTCGCCACGACGCTCTTCGGGCACGTTGAGTTTGATGGGCACGGTGCGTCGTGGCGCGTCGTCCATCCGTGGTTCACATTTACGGATGTTTCCTAAAAAAATTTACATGTAAGGTGGGGAGTCGGCTTGCCATCGAGCGTGGTGAGTTTCATCGAGTGTCGGCTTCCTCCACGGGGTCAAGCCCCGTGGCATCCGCCTCGTACCGCCTGTGAACTCGTCCAAAGCTCGAAGCATCTTCGAGAGATAGCCCGGGACGCTCCCGTGTGGCTCCCGAGCGAGGTCGGTAACGTTGTAGAACATGTCGGCCTACTCTCCGTGGACTGCCCGTGAGTACGGCACCGTCTCCAGCCAATCGACTGGCTCGTCTGGACGCTTGCGCAGCATCTTGAAGCACTGCACGGGGTCGCCGTCGTGGTTGGCAGTCTGGACGAGATGGTGCCGGCTGTCAGGTGAACGATTGCAGACAGACGTCCTCGTGCTCGGAGAGGAACTGTTCGATGTGGTTCTTTCGCCAGCCGAGTGGTGAGAGCACGCTCGCTGCAGCGCGTATCAGTAACTCTCGATAATACTCACTATCGTACGTGGTTGGTTGTTCGACCGCGAGCGTCACACGGTCTCGTGACTGCTTGGCGTCGTCAACGACGACGAATGCGACGTCTTGGCCAGGTGCTCGCGTCAGTCCAAGGTCTGCTGCACGGTCGAGTGCGGCGACGCTCTGTGTCGATTGCGTGTAGGCGTCACGGGGCTTCGACACTCGCTTCGTAATGACCAGCTCGTCCGGATCGACGGCCCCGCGTCGGAGTCGGTCAAGCCACGATTGCAGTTCAGTGCAGACCGCTTCCGGGTCTCGGTGCGCGTCAAGCGCAGTGATGAGTGCCTTCTGTGCACGCTCGATGAACGGTGGCGTGCTTCGTTGACGACACTCGATGCCACGATATTTGTACTCGTCGCCGTCGGCTCTGCTTCCGAAATACTTCGTCAATGCGCCGGCGTCTGAATCGCGTAATGGGACGAACGCAATCCAGTCATAGTGTGCTTCGTGTTCAAGCCGGATGTCGACCGCGTCAGAGATGCGGTCGGCCAGTACGTCAAGCGGTGTCTGGTTTGCACCGTCTCGAGGTGTAACCCAGACGCTATCGACGATACCATGTATAACCTGCCAGCCGTTCTCCTCGAGTATCGCCTTCGCTTCCAGCAGTATCTCGCGAGCGTAGGCGTTGATTGCTTCGTGGCACTCGATGCGGCCGAACTTCGCGTTCGAGAAGCCCTGATACCCGAAACACGACACCAGAATCCACTTGATGGCGTTCGACCGTCCTTCAAGCGCTTCCCGTCGATCTGCATCGTCGGTCTCTCGCAGTTCTGCCTTGATAGCGTCTCGATCCTCGATAAGGGGTTCGAGCACGTCCGGGAGGTAGCCTCGTTCGTCACAGATACTGTAGTCAAGACCGGGCACGTCCGCGCTATCGTGGCAGTCACAGCGGATTTTCTCCGGGCTCACGTTCCGTGTGACGATGATATTCGGGTATAGCGACGAGAAATCGAGTTCGTGGACGTCCTCATGCAGGCCGACCTCCGGTGCGAACGTAAATCCACCACGGTCGGCGTCGTGGAGTTGGCGCATCGTTTTGAACTGCTCATGGCGCCACGACCGCCAGGGCACGAGCACATCGCGATTCCGGGCTTCACGAATCTGGATTGCCGTGAGGATAGTTCCAATCGACGACCACGAGAGCTCCTGCAGCGGTTTCCAAGAGCGGTCGACGAGGTCGAGACAGCCGTCAAGATTCGTCTGATTCCACATGAACGTGTTCGACTTGTCGACGATGACGCGACCCGGGACGTTGTAGCGGGCCGGTGAGTGGCCGACCTGGCCATAGCTCGCGTACGTCGATTCACCCGCCAGTTGCTGCCATCCCGGAAGTCGGCCGAGTTCGAACTCAATGTCGCAGCGTTCTGCCTGGCGATAGAGTGCCGGCACGACGTCGCTCGTGTTCAGCATGAGCACGTCCGGATTAGCACGGTCAAGCTGAGCGCCAATTGTTTCGAGCACTGCCCTGTTGCTTCCCGAAACGTGGTCGTCGTCGATCGTACACTCGGTGATGGTGTCGCTGGCGAGTTCCGACTCCGGCACGGACAGCTCTACGCACTCTAGTTCGCGCTCGGGGAGCGGGTTGAGACCGGTTTCGAGACAGTAGCGGAATTCGCGCGAGAGGTCAACGTTGTAGCAGCGATACGTGCCCGGCTCGGCCCATCCGTGGACGGTGCGGGCGATTGTCGTGACCGCATCGAGATCAACGACATCGATTTTGAGAACGGGTTCCGGGTCGTGACGGAACGAGATTCGCTCGTCGACGACGCGCGTCCGGTCGACGGCGGGATGACCGCTCAGTGCCGGTTGAATCTTAGCGAGTGACCCGTCTCCGTGGGCGGAGACGTATAGCGACGGCGTGTAGGTGTCGTCAACCGTGTACGTGGCACCGTCGTCGGTGAGCGACCAGCGGAGGACGTCGCCATCGCGATAGTCGATTGTGTACACCATACCGTCACTCGGTCGCGTTGAGGTCGTCTTCGAGGGCGTCGAGGCGCTCTTGGAGAGTATCGAGTCGTTGCTGGTGGGCGAGGACGACGGAGAAGAGGACGGCGACCTCGACCGACTGGTGGTTCTGTATGCCCGCTGCATCAGCGTAGCCACGAGCGTGTTCGAACAGCTGGTCGAACGCCACTTGGTCATCTTGACGGAGTGCACGCCGATAGTCAGCCCAGCGGTCCTCCATCGCCCGCAGCAACTCACGATACGTCAGATTAGTCCGCCCCATGGACGGTCACCTCCTGCTCTTGGGCCGCTGGCGACGCAAGGGCGGGGTGGCGCGCGGCGAGCACGCGTTGCCAGTACGCCAGCGTCGTTTGGAACGTCTCGTTCCCGGATGGATAGACCAGTGTCTCGAAGTCTTCACCCGCGAACCGTGGGCCGAACCTGGTACCCTTACAGTGAACGACATCATCGGCGAGGTCGGCGAGCGGACTGGTGAAATCGTCGTCGGCTGTTCGCGTCAGCACTAGCGGGATGTCTGTGTTGGCGGCGAGATCAGCGACAAGAAAGCGAGCGACTGCGAACAGTCGATCGCCTTCACGGTCCGAACAGTCGTCCGACCGATAGAACCAGTCGAACGCTGGCAGCACGCCAAGCGCTGTCGAGTCCGTGAGATCGCTGGGCAAGTCTCGGAGGAGACTGAAATGCTGCCATGGCGTGAACCCGTGTGCGATAGCGACGCGGTTGAGGAGCCGCATCGACGGCGCAATGCGTGCGAGTGGCTGCGTCGTTCCGTGGCCGTGTGCGTCGACCCAGACCGCGTCGCCGCCGTCACCAACCAAGTGGTCGAGCACGAGCGAGTGCAGTGCCCCGGTCGTGCGGTCGTCTACTTCGAGCAGCGTTACCCCTGGGTCGAGCGTCGGTAAGTCCGGCTGTTGTGTCTGGCCTACCATCACAGGAAAATGTACACTCGTTATCAGGTATAGATTCAACCGGGTTGTTTCCGGAGCTTCCGATACACCGATATCACCGATTGCAGATGTGTCCATAGTATTTCTCGCAGTGCTAGTGAGGAGCGTCTAATCGTCCCATACGGGCGGAAGTGGGCCTATCGTCTCCTTTCGCGCTTGGAAGAGTGAGTGGCGGTCGATTCGATTTTCCTGAGCGTGCCTCGTTTCCGATGGTGCTTCCACAAGTTCCGGCCAACTTGCCACCCCAAATACGAACTGCCCAAAACACACAGTGCAGCCTATACTTGTTCCCCTCCGTTTTATAGCACGTTCTGTGGTACCGCCCCACATGGAAGAAACGAACTCGACCGAATCACCACTCGAAGCGGCGGCGGGCGCCGCTGGGCCACGCGCGACGGAAGCTTTCTCCGTCTTGGGGAACGAGACCCGGCTGGCGATCTTGCTGGCGCTCTGGGACGCGTACGAACCGTTTGAAGCGGAGAACACCGTCGCGTTCGCGGAGTTGCGCAAACGCGTCGGCATGCGCGACGGTTCGCAGTTCAACTACCACCTCAAACAACTCGTCGGGCACTTCGTCCGCCACACCGACGACGGGTACGAACTCCGCCGCGCCGGTCACCAGCTCATCCGGACGGTCATCGCGGGCGCGGGCATCGAAGAGCCATCACTTGACCCGACCGAGGTAGACTTGGACTGTTTCCTGTGTGGCGCTCCTACGATGGTCACCTACCATGACCAGTGGCTCTTTTGGGTCTGCACCGAGTGCGACGGGAAGTTCGATCATGATGATGTCCCAGGGGGAGCTCTCGCCGGAGGAGCATTCGATCCGGCTGGCTTCACCGATCGGCGCTCTGCAGAGGCGCTCAATGCGGTCTGGACCGGGGGCCTGTTGCATTCCGGGCTCGGCGGTGTGTGTGACGCGTGCTCCGGCCCGATGGAGGGGTGGCTGCATCTCTGTGACGACCACACCGCCGAGGGAGTGTGTCCCAACTGCGGCTGGCGGGACGCCGTTGTAGCCCGCTTTCGCTGTGGCGTCTGTAAACGGCACCATCAGATGGTGCCATGGTGGCTCGTCATCAATCACCCCGTGGTGGTCGCCTTCTACTACGACCATGGTGTGCCCCTCCAGTACGAGGATGGCGTGCATTTCCAGCCACGTATAGAGTTAAACCTACAGGCCCACCACGACCAGGAACTCGTGTCGGTGGATCCACCCCTGGTTCGGGTCACGATCGACTACGAGGGCGACGAACTGCAGTTGACGATGGACGAGGAGTTGAACATTATCGAGGTAATCGAGTCGGGCTGAGCCATCATCGGAGCGATATTCCGAATCGGACGAATGGAGGGTTCCTCTGCGTTCAGCACGCGATTTCTATCAACTGCAACGGGTTTCAACAGAGCCCCCCGCAGGAAACGGACGACGTCTGCTCTCGTCAGGGTCGCGATGGCAGCCGCAGTTCGTCATCGACTTCGTAGAGGTAGCCATTCAGCAGCAGCAGTTGCTCGATGTGCGCTCGCGCGTCGCCACGTTCGTTGCCCTGGTCGATGAGATGGGCGACGGGGGTAGGGTGAGTCAATTGACGCTCTGTATTTCGTGTTCGAGGAAGAAGACAAGATGTTTATTCCACTACTTGGTGGTACCACCCATATATGGGCCGGCGTCAGTTCCTTACAACAGCAAGTAGTGTGACCGGGGTTCTGGTATCTGGCTGTACCAGCTCCAGCGGTACTGACCGTACTTCCACGACGACAACCAAGAATGGGGGGTCACTTGAAGGAACGTTGACTGTTGCGACGTATGGGAACTTTGTCGACGCCCCGTCGAGTAGTCCTGGCCCGTGGATCAAAGAGGAATTCGAAAAACGATATCCAGGTGTCACGCTCAAATGGGAAGCACCAAAGAACGCGTTCAATCACTACGTCCAACGGCGCCAACAGGGCGTCGAGATCGACGCCGACGTGTATATCGGCCTCAAAGTCCCTGATCTCGTTCGGATCGACCGGAAGTTGTCGAAACCCCTGTTCGACCCCGTTGCTACCGACCGATTATCGAACGTTGACCACATCAAGTCCGAATATTCGTTTGCGCCCGACGACCACGTACTCCCTGCGTTCACCGGGTATCAGAGCTTTGTCTACAATGGCTACGAAGTAGACAGGCCGAAAACCCTGGATGCACTTACAGAGCCTCACTATCAGGGGAAATTCACCGTTCAAAACGCGCAAACCGACAATACTGGCCTGTATTTCCTTCTATGGACCGTGAAAGAGAAAGGAGAAGACGGTTATCTCGACTATTGGCGGAAGCTCCTCGACAACGACATCCGAATCCTCGGTTCCTGGGAAGAGGTGTATACCGCATTCACGTCGGGTGAGACGGACATCATCACTTCGTTCGCAACCGATCAAGTGTATGCGAAACGTGCTGACCAAGACCTCAAGAAACACCAAGTTGCGCTGCCTGGTGGTCACGGGTATACGTTCGTGAGTGGCATGGGGAAGTTCGCGACGAGCGATCAATCTGCGTTAGCAACAGCGTTCATGGACTTCATGTTGACGCCGACTGCACAGGGCAAGCTTGCAGAACTCAACGTGTCGTTCCCGATTACTGACCACGCCTCAGTCCCTGCCGTCTTCGACGAATATGCGAAGAAGCCAGCCAATCCGTTGCGCTATACCTATGATGAGTTGCACGAGAATCTCGATACCTGGCAAGAGGAGTGGGCGCAAATGGTCGCTACTCGATAGTTAGTTGCGGGACCCTTTCGCCTCCCGACTGAGTTCATCTTCGACGGCGTCGACCTTTTCACAGGCCTTCATTTCTTTCGTCCGTAAGTCATCAATCTGGACGAGTGTACTCACTCGGTCACCAGGAACAGCTTCATGTGCCGCGCCAATCGCCGCAAGAAGCTCATCGACATCGTCGGCTTCGACGACTGTCGACATGGAATTCGTTCTATAGTCGACGTCGTACTCTTCGAGCGTTTCGATGGCCGTCACGACCTCTTCTGTAATGTCTTCTTCCGTAATCGGGGTGACGCGGAACATTCCAAATACCGTCATACTCTCAACTACGTACCGCCCTCCGTGAAGCAATTGTCGGTTTTACAACCAGGGAATTTATCGGGACTCCCCCATAGCAGGCAATATTTGCCTGGAGAGCTGCCATTAACCCATATCTGTAATATTTCATATATATATCAGCAGCGACAGTTCGAGGGACGATTGCAGGCATGGGGAAACGCGCGAACCCAGCCTTCGCAGTAGCCGTCATTCTCATCCCATTCACTGCGCTCGGCTACGCGGTGACAGTTGCATCAATACAACAGCACACCTACGTCCACGTCATGGCTGGCGTTCTCTGGACCGGAATTGGCATCTTCATCGGAGCAGTCCTCGGACCAGTAATCGGTGGCCTCGATGACGAGCAGAGCGCCGCCCTCTTCAAGCGCCTCACGCCCAAGACAGCCTTTCTCTTGCCGTCACTCGCAACGGTCACCATCGCTGGTGGACTCACGCTGGCACAGCGCCTCGGACTCTTCGAGAACGCTGAGCCATGGCTCGCACTGTTCACAGCAGTGAATCTCATCCCGGTATTGCTGTTACTGGGATGGCGACTTGAGGCGTGGAGCGACTGGCGCTGGCAACTCCCATTCGCCGCTGCAGCCATCGGGTCACTCACCTGGGTCGCAACTACTATCGGTCAACTCCAGATGATCGACCCTTCCCTGGGTATCGCACTCGCCATCGTAACCATTCTCTCTATCCAGGGATTCGGCTTCTTGATGCCCGGCGAACTCCGGATGTACAAGGAGATGCGGTCGGACCATCCGGACCCGTCCATCATCGCGTCGATCGGACGGCAAAACGCCATGCTCGGTGGAGTGCAGGGATTCTTCCAGCTACTCCTCATTCTCGACATGGTCTATCTCCGCTACGGCGGATTCCCACTCTGAACAGCTCATTCCCGAGGTGACAGCCTCCTCGCTTGACGAGGGCGCCCACCACGGGGTCACGCCCCCAAGACACTCAGCCTGCTTCAGTCGTAGACTGTAGAAGGCTACGATAGTGTATTATTGGATGTGCATAGCTTTCGTCCGAGGGAGGAAGTCATCCCACACAACGGAAGACAAGCCACCCGGCGTCACCGTCGTTTGCTCTCGAATAGGATAGCGGGGCCTTGTTGAAACCCTCAGCCGGTGATAGGTTTCAGAAGCCGTGCTGAAGACATCCATTCTATTCAGCAGGCCGTTTGTTTCAGCCGTTGAGGATCCCACGGGGCCGACTGATTCAAACCGGCCCGCCACCGGTGCCACCTGAAGAGATTATCCGGCTTGACCACCGAGGACCTGTATGCAGTGGTGCGACCAGCCAACGAGATCATCCGCGAGCGAGGGTGTGAGCCCCCGAAACCGAAGCCCGACGGGGGACGTGGCGTGACCGACGACCCCCTCCCGGCCGAACACCTCTCGCCGCTCGCCACCCTCGTCGACGAGGTACTCGCGGGCGTCGGCTACGAGATGGCGGCCGCCACCGACGCCATCGACGACGCTGTTCCCGGCTACGGCGGTTTATTCGACCCCGCGACCACCTCGGCCGAGTTGCGTCGCGCGCTCGATAGCCTGCTGGCGTCGGGACTCGCCCGGCCACCCGTCCCTGAGCCGACGAGCAACACATTCGTCCTCTACGTCGACGGCAGTTCACGCGGCAACCCCGGCCCCGCAGGTGCAGGCGCCGTCATCATGGACGCTGCGGAGAATGAACTCGCCCGTCTCGGCCGACCCGTCGGTTCCCGGACGGGGAACAACACCGCCGAGTATGTCGCCCTCCAGCTCGGGCTCTCCGAACTGGTGGCTCGCTACGAGCCACGCAGGCTGGACGTGCGCATCGATTCGATGACGGTCATCCGAGACGTCTGGGGTGGCAATGACCCGACGGAACCGGGCGTCGAGACATACAGCGAGGCCATCACGGCAACACTGTCGAGCATCCCGGAACACCAGTACACGCATCTGGCCGACAGCGACCCGAACCCCGCCGACGCACTGGCGACAGTAGGAGCCGATATCGCAGCCCTCGGACCTACATAGTAGCGTACACCGCTTCAAATTCGAAATCCCGGCTCTGTTGAGATCCTCAGAAGCTACTAGAACCCACGGACTGACTACATCCTCTGTACTCAGCGCGACGCTGTTGACAGGCCTTCGGCAATACGTTCAGTTGTTGCGAATAGAGGGCGCGTATCGGTCATATTGAGTCGACAAACTTGCTGAGGACCTGATTGAACCGCTCCGGCTCCTCGTACGGTGGACCGTGGCCACTCCCCTCGAAGAGTTCCACCCGGGCGTCAGGGACGAGGTTCGCAACGTGTCGGACGGCGTCGACGGGCCCTCTTGTTTCGGCGGTGCCGGCACAGACCAGCATCGGAACGTCGATTTCGGGGAGGACGGATCGGTAATCACGAGTATGCGTATCGAACAGGATTGCGCTCTGGATCGGCGGCGGAGTCCGGGAAATCTCGTCGTACTGCAAGGCCTTGGTCTCAGGCGTAGGGTCGGCGAAGACCTGCTCCGTGAAGCGGTCGATGAGACCCGGCTGGTCGGACTGGGCCAGTTCGAGCAACGCTTGAATGTCCTCCAGGCGAGCGAGTCCGTATTCGTAATCGTCCCACTGGTATCGGGTGGCCTCAATATCGACGTCGACGAGTCCACGGATACGTTCAGTGCCGAACTGATCGACATAGTCCCACGAGACGAACGCACCCATAGACCAGCCTACCATGATCACGTCCTCAAGATCTCGCTCCTCAAGGAACGCGTGGAGATCACGAGCATATTGAGAGACCGTATGGCCGAGTTCGGGTTTCTCCGAGCGGCCGTGCCCCCTGAAATCGAATGCAATCGGCCGATAGTCGTCCGAGAGCCCGGTTAATTGTGGCTCGAAGAACCGAAGACCATGTAAGACGCCGTGGAGAAAGACAATCGGCTGGCCCTCGCCGTAGTCCTCGTAGTAGAGATTAGCACCATTGCATTGGATAACTGGCATGGCCCTCTGTATGGGGCCGAATTAGCATAACTGTTCGTGATAAATGCATTCTCTATATCCAACACGCCGAATCAGACAGACTCGGAGCAGTTCTCAGCAACCGTGCTGAATAGCGGGCGCTTATCGGGCAATACAGGTATGGGGTCTTCAGATCCCGACCGTGTGCTACAGACTGACAATACAGTTATGTGAACATCGACCATGGTGTTTATCATGGACACGCCGCTCGAAGACATTCGGTTCCTCGCGGACTCGGAAAACCGATTCGTCGCACTCGAATCGCTTGCCTCCGGTCCCTGCACGAGATCGGAATTACGGAGCGCGACCGAGTCCTCCAAAGCGACGATCAGCCGTCTGCTCGGCGATTTCGAGCGCCAAGGCTGGGTTGCTAAGGAGGGGAACCGTTATGCGTTGACGCCGCTCGGAGACTACGTCGCTACCATCTTCGTCGACCTCTACGATCACATGAAAACGGCCCACGAGCTGCGGGACCTGCTTCCGTGGTTCCCGCTCGGGGAACTGGACCGAGAGTTCGACCTCGAGATTCTCGCCGACGCCAGCGTGACCGCGGCGACCCCCGAGAATCCGATGGCCCCGGTGGCACGCGTGCTGGAGATCGAGCGCGAGTCGACCTGGACGTATACCTTGGCAAACCGGTTCCCTAAGGCGTGTATCGAGGCCAGATACGAGGCGATGGTCGAGGGAAACCAGACGTGTGAACTGGTGCTCACGCCTAGTGCACTGGAATCGGCGATGACGTCCCCTAACGCCAATAAGTTCGAGGAGATTGTCGCTGCCGACCAGTCATCGGTCTACCTCTACGACGGGGATATCGGGCCTGGGGGCATCTACGACGGGACGGCCTACCTCATTGTGGCGAACGAAGAGGACGTCAACGTTGGCCTAATCGAATCCGACGATCCGGCGCTCATCGAACGGCTCGAGACGACGTTCAATCAGTACCGAGAAGCGTCGACCCAACTCACCGTCTCGTCGTTGGAGGCCGATGCAGAGTCCATCCAAGCCGAGACGTAGCGAGGCGGGCGTAGAACTGCGTACTCGAGCGACCCTAGACGAGGCGGATTTCATTCCCAGATGAGGTATCCTTGGCGAGTAGTGACGAGATGAATGACCGACAGGGTACCGGGTCCAAGGAGTTGTTTGTCGGTGTTGCACGGTGTGAAACGGTTCCATAAAATGAGTATAATGTTCTCACGGTCGATGTAACAACCGGGTCCTGAACCCGAACATTAGACAAAAAATCGACGTTAGAGCAACGGAATTCAACCAGCACGACATCACACCACCACCCCGCTTCAGCAAGTAAGATCAAGCATGGCACTCGACGAAGACCAATTGAATCAACAGATACAGATAGCCTTAAACGATGTCGGCGCGACGGCACACGCCCCCCTGGTCGTCATCGGTGACGAGCTCGGCCTGTACGGGGCGCTCGCTGACGCACCGCTCACGTCGGCCGAGTTGGCCGAGAAAACCGACACCGCCGAACGGTACGTCCGCGAGTGGCTCAAGGCACAGGCTGCTGGCGGGTACGTGACGTATGACCCCGAGACCGACCAATACAGTCTCACCCCCGAACAGGCCGCAGTGTTGGCCGACGAGAACAGCCCGGGGTTCATGGTCGGGAATTTCCAGGTCGCACTGGCGGCGTCCAAAATCCGACCCCAACTTGCCGAAGCGTTCCGCACCGGCGAGGGCGTAGGCTGGCACGAACACGACGCAGAACTCTTCGGCGCCATCGAGTACTCATGGCGGCCACAGTACATGGCGAATCTTGTCGACCAGTGGATTCCCGCCCTCGACGGCGTAGATGCGACGCTTCGAGCCGGCGGGCGCGTTGCCGATGTGGGCTGTGGTCACGGTGCGTCAACCATTCTGATGGCGGAGGAGTATCCCGCGTCGACATTTGTCGGTATCGACGCCCACGAACGGTCGATCGAGACGGCAAGAGAGCGGGCCGAGGCGGCTGGCGTCGCCGACCGCGTAACCTTCGAAGTGGCGACCGCCAAGTCCTATAATGGCACTGCCTACGACTTCGTGACGACGTTCGATGCCTTCCACGACCTCGGGGATCCCGTGGGAGCAGCATCGCACGTCTGCGACACCCTCGCTGAGGAAGGTACGTGGATGATCGTCGAGTTGTTCGCCAAGGACCGCGTTGAAGACAACCTTAATCCGATGGGCCGGGCAGCGTACTCAATCTCGACCCTGATCTGTACGCCGTGCGCACTCGATCAAGAGGCCGAGCGTGTGCTGGGCGCGCAGGCCGGGGAGGCAGGTATCCGGGACGCCGTCACTGAGGGAGGGTTCTCCCGGTTCCGTCGGGCAGCCGAGACGCCGCTGAATCTCGTCTTCGAGGCGAGAGCGTAGCCTGCGCCGAACGATTTTAATTTAGTGCCAGCCAGCGTAGAGTGGTCCCGGCCTTCTCGGGATTTGTCGTAACATTGGTTACGGGGTACACTCTCTGTATCTCACACGAACTGTGTCGATCTACTCAGTCGCTGTCAGAAGTTGTGTGCTGAATACAGAGCGCGTATTCAGCACAGATTTATGACCGGATCAACCCCACTCAACCCATGAGATTTCATTTACTTATCCCCAGACGGTGATGCCGTCGGCGTGATGTTCTGATTAAGTCGGAACAGATTCCCGGCGTCGTACTCTTCTTTCAGCGTGACCAGTCGGTCGAAGTTCTCTCGGCCGGCCGCCGACCGCACTAATTCTTCGCCTTCCTCGCCGAAACCGGGAAAGTTCAAGTACAGACTGCCGTCGGAGAAGCGATGCATGTCTGCCCAGTGCTCGCGCGTCCACGCAACGATTTCCTCGGTGTCCGCAGGGTCTTCCCACGTCGAATCCAGACTCAGCATATACTTCATACTCCGGTCCCCGTAGGCAGTCTCAGTTGCGTCCATTCGATCCATTTCGCCGCCCTGATGCCAGATCGGAATGAGGATTCGTGGGTCGGGACGATCCTTGGCAATCGTGACGACAGCATCGATGATCTCGTCATCGAGGCGGTCAAGATTAATCGACTTCCAGTAGTGACACAGTTCGCCCTCGGGAAAGAACAGATCGAACATCCTCTGAACCTGCGTGTACGGCGCGGCGACGCTCAGATCCAGAAGTGGCTCGGCGAGTTCGCGCAGCGGCTGGAGCACGCGCCGTCCTTCTTTGACGGGGCCACAGTGCATGGCGGCGACGGTGACGATGGGCTCACCGTGCGTCTCGTCGGGGAAATCGGGAACAGCAGGAACAGACCAGAAAATCACCTCTGAGGAAACCTCCTCCGGGGTGTCGGCCATGAAGTCACGCCACGAAACCAGTACCTCATGGGCCGTCTTGAGCGGGTACATCGTCGCAGCGAACATCACTTCGGGGCCGACCGGATGGAGTCGATACTCGAAACTGGTGACGACCCCGAAGTTGCCACCCCCACCACGAATTCCCCAGAACAGCTCGGAGTTCTGGGTCTCGCTCGCGGTGAGGAACTCGCCGTCGGCGGTCACGATGTCCGCTGAGACGAGGTTGTCGATGGATAGCCCGTACTTCCGCCGGAGCCACCCCATCCCGCCGTTGAGGGTCAACCCCGCAATGCCGGTTATCGACACGACCCCACCGGGCGTCGCCAGCCCGAAGACCTGCGTCTCCCTGTCGAGCTCGCCCCATGTTACGCCCCCTTCGGCTCGAACGGTCCCGGCGTCGAGGTCAACGTGAACACCTTTCATCCGGGAAAGGTCGATCACCAACCCGCCGTCACAGACAGCTGTCCCGGCAACGTTGTGGCCACCGCCGCGGACGGCAACCAGCAGATCGTTCTCCCGTGCGAAGTCAACGGCATCGATGACGTCCGCCACGCCGGTACACCGGGCGATGAGGGCCGGATATTTGTCGATCACTCGGTTCCAGACGGCGCGTGCCTCGTCGTACTCGCCGTCGCCCGGGCGAATCACATCGCCTTGAAACCCTTCGACGAAAGCGTCCACGGCGGCGTCGGAGAGTAGCGTTCCTGACCACTCCACGATAGACCCGTTCTCGACGCTGAGGACTTCGAGGCCCGAGAACGTGACCGCTCCGTCCTCGCGGTCTGGATCACGGCCCAGGAAGTGACTCTCTGGGGTGGCGTTCCCGGACACCTGAATCGCTATCGTTCCGTTTGCGACGGTGATGTCGTCTATTGTCAGCTCCAGTTCAGCTGCGGCATCCGTGTGGCGCGTGACGTACCGTTCGTACGCGTCAGGGCCGGTTCCAGCGGTGGGTTCCGATGGGTCGTTGATGACGCTGTCGTCGGCATACAGGTCGTCAATTCGGTCATGGTCGCTCTCGTTCCAGCCCGCATCAATTAGGGTACGACCGAGTGTTTCGTGGTCGGTCGGTGTGGCCGTGTCTCGGTGAGACATGATTGAGGCTACGGCTAGGGGAAATATGTAATCAACTAGTGATATTTTCGGCCGACTGAGACCGTCTCACCCCCTGAGACAGACCTATTGTAGTGGACGGTGAATTCATGAGCATGAAGACGGCCGAGTCCGAGAAAACCGACCGGCTGATCGACCTGCTCCGGCGCTCGGCGCTGCTTGAGGAACTCCAGCAGGAGGCACTCGACCGAGGCGAGCTTCAAGACCGGCTGGGCGTATCGAGGGCTACCTGCCACCGGCATACACGCACACTCGACGAATTCGGCGTTATCGAGCGAGTTGATGGTCGCTTCCAGCTTACCGATGCAGGGCGACTCCTCACGGACGCGCTCACCACGTTCAAACGAGATGCTGGGTCGGCACTCCGGCTTGCACCCGTCTTGGACGCAGTGAAGGATGCACCAGTCGATATCGACGCTGAGGCGTTCGCTGACGCCACCGTGACGAGCGCCGAACGTGGCGATCCCTACAGCCCGGTGGCACGGTTCGTCACCCTTGTGCAAGAGACGGAGACGCTCCATGGGTTCGACGTAGACGGAATCGCCCCGCTCTACATGGAGGAGATCAAGGACCGCATCGTCAGTGGAATGGAAACGGAGGATCTCGTCCTACCCGAAGCCGCCAAGAACACCCTCGACGAGTACCCGGAAAAGTGCATGGAAGCGTGCATGAGCGGTTATCTCACGATCCAGCTGCACGACGATCTCCCGTTTAGCCTCGCTGTGTTCGACGATCGCATCGGGATAGGAGTTTGTGAGCCGAACGCCAGGCAGCTTCGCGTCTTCGTAGATACAGGTTCACGGGAAGTGCGAGAATGGGCCGAGGCCGTCTATGAGGTGTATGAATCCGAAGCATTCCTGATGGAGGAGTTTACGCAGCAGGGGTTCTATGAGGCCATGGAGCGAGGAGGGCTGGAGCTTACGATGTGAACTGAGGCACGTGCTCGGCTTTGTCGAACGACGTAATCCCTCTCACGCTTTCGGCTTGTCAAGAGATTCTTTAGAGATTGATCCAGGTTTCTGCATACAGCCTCTGTATGCAGCACGCTCTTCTTGACAGATGCTCTGTAGTTCAGTCAGGGTCTGCTGAATACAGGGCGCATATCGGTCACTGCCACAGCACAGGTTCGGCTGCTACTGAATTGACCGCGGCGGTTCATGACTGATGAAGCCGATAGGAACGAGGACGTGGTCGAGAAAGCCGATACTGGGCTCTACGAGTGTCGGAATCTCCGAGACGAAGCTGAAGAATGATCAAGTACCAACGAGATATTCTAAGAGATAGTGTAGAGTCAGTCTGGGGAGTCAAGCATGCTCGCAGTCAATACTTCGGCCTACTGATCGAGCTCGAACTACTAGTCTCCGTAAAGATAGAGCAGGTGAGCAGGGAACGTGCTCAGTACGTAGTGTGAATGTATCGCGGCTTCCTCTCCGTGAACTCGTCAGTCGCCGTGCTGCATAGAGAGGGATGCTCCCCCAACAAAAGCATAGATGACGCCGAACGAGGCGTATATGAGATCGCTCCGAAGAAGGCCCCAGATCACTTGCACCACTCCGAGAGCAGCGAGAATAGAAGATAGAGGAGGTGATGAATTGCCCACTCGGCGAATGCAACGGCCAAGTAGACGTGGATACGGTCGCGATTGTTCCAACTCATCCCGCTAGACTGGTCGTTGACTACGCCGAATGCAGCCGTGAGTGCCAGTACCGCGTAGGCTGCTGGATAGACGAATGTCACGAGGTAGGCGACTGGGAGAACAATCGCGTCTAAGACCATGCCAAATATTGAATTGAACACGTTCGGTGCGACAACGCTCATCGCGACTGCACCGTAGCCTCCGAACAAACAGGCGATGGCCAGCGGTCGTCCAAGGGGCGCTACTCGACTGTGAACCTGAAGCTCCACACCAGTCAGACCGCTGGCTCGCATAGATTTACACCCCTGCAGTGCGGGCGAGACGGCCGTGTTTTCGGGCAGCAGTCAACTGAAGCACTGCTCGTCCACTCATACTTACACCAATCGAATCATGGCACATCTCCGTGACAATCAGGCAGCGGATTGAACCACTCTATATCATAAATTTTGTTATATAATCTGATAGACTTTATAGAATCGAGGAGAAAGCCCACGACTTCAGTCGTGGGAGAAGTCACGGAGTGGTATCTAGACGTCAGTGCCGCGAAAGCAGTCATTGCCACCAACACCACCATCTGCCGAACACAGCCCCATTCCGTCGATCACGGGGTGAGGGCCGGCGGCACTGGGCGGGTACGACACGTGCTGGCACCCAGCCGTGTCAGGGCCGTCTCACGAAAGATTCGTTCCGGCTCTCCCTCCTCGTCCCACTCTTCACAGGGGTTGCTACTCCCAGTGGCTTTGGTACTCGAAGTCTGCTGAGTGGCTATCGAAGCGATCGAGACGGAATCTCTCCATCGGGAACGTGGGTTCTTCGCCAGTGACCAGCGTCCGGACAGCGCGCCCGGTCACAGGCGAAAGCATCACGCCACGCCCGTGAAGACCGGTAACGGCGACGAGTCCGTCCGGCGCTGTGTCAGGGGTATCGATGATCGGTAGGCCGTCCGGTGAGGCACAGTCAGCAGTCGGACAACAGTCCTCGCGACGAATCCGACCATCAGCGACCCCAGCGAGCAGGGGTGCGACGTCCGTTTTCACGCGGTCACGGAACGACTCCTGGACGCCCATCGGCGTGGCTTCGGGGTCCGCGAGCAGGTGTTCGTTCCCACCGATGAGAACATCCCCCCGATTGGTTGGCCGCCAGTACACGCGCATCGTCGGCTCCGACCCCAATGGACAGCCATTCGGGAGCGGTGTGTCGGGTTCGATGACCACGGCGTTCCAGCGGAGCGGACGCACCGGCAATTCAACGTAGTCGGCGAGAAGATCGCGTGTCTTCCAGCCAGTTGCGTACACGACGTAATCGGCGTCGATCGGCCCGTACTCCGTTTCGACGCCCGTCACCTCACCGTCAGCGACCCTAAGGTCTTGCACTTCGTGGTCGCGGAAAACAGCTGCTCCCGCCTGTTCTGCAGCCCACTTCAGCGTCATCGCGTAGTCAAGTGCGTCGAGATAGCCCGTCCTCTCGTAGACAAGGCCACCGCCATAGGCTGCAAGGTCGCCGAACGACTCTGGGTATTGCTGTTCGAGTTCTGATTGTGTGAGAAAGGTTCCACCGTCGGGCGCTTGCCTCGTGTACTGGTCGGCATCCGCCTCGGGGACGAGCCGAACCGTTTCGCGCTCCGTGAACGAGAAGACGCCCTGGCCGTCAAGCTCGCGGAACTGCTCGAGAGCGAACGCCGCCCACTCATCTGGAAACGGTTCGAGCGCGAGCGAAATCATCCCCGACGCACGTGACGTCGTGTCTGCAGCGACACCACCTTTATCGAGCACGATTACCTCGTGGTCTGCAGCGAGTTCGCGCGCAATCGCAAGCCCCGAAACACCTGCGCCAACTACCACAACCCGGTCGGTGCTTGTTGACATTACTAGCGTCTTGCGTAGAGAGGTCAAAACACTGTGGGTGACTCCAAACGTCGCCGAGAGAAGCTCGATAGTCGATGCATCGATCAGGTCGTAAGCACGACTACCGCTATCGGCCCTGTTGAATCCCTCAGAGTGTGATAGGAGTGGCGTGCTGAATAGAGAGGCTATACTCATCGCGCAATCTTCCACCTCGTGAATCGCCTCGGGGTCACGCCCCGAGGCTTCCTGCTTCGATGACGCGCTTTGCAGACACCGTAGTGGTGTCCGTCGGGAGCGCAGTCTCCACAGGCGTCTCTTCGGGCCATCCCAGCCCTAGTTCAGAAAAGCCTGCAGGACATTCATCGCCGCATTCGCATCTCTATCCGTTTCGAACCCACACGCTGGGCAAGAGTGTTCCCGAACCCAGATAGGCTTCGTCGTCTCCACACCACACTTCGCACACTCCTTCGTCGTCCCCTCGGGTTCGACCTGCTTGACGTGACAACCGTACAGGTCGGCCTTGTATTCGAGGAGTTGGATGAACTGTCGCCACGCCGCATCCTGCTTGTTCCGAGCGTTGTGCGACTGTTCGAGCATCCCCTTCACGTCCAAGTCCTCGACGAATACGGCGTCGTACTCACGGACGAGCCACGTCGATATTTTGTGCTGGTAGTCCAGCACCTTCCGCCGGATGTGACGCTTCACCTTCGCCACTTCCCGGCGTTGCTTCTCGTAGTTGCTCGACCCTTTCTCCTTCCGTGAGAGTTTGCGTTGCTCGCGGCGAAGCCGGTTGTACTCGTCTTCGAGGTCGAGCCAATCCACGGTCGTACCGTCCGACGTGTGGATGTAGTTCAGGATGCCGAGGTCAATCCCAACGCTGTTGCTCGCATCAAGCGAGTCCACATCGGGCTTCTCGGGGAGGTCAGCGTCGTCTGTTTCCAGTCCGAAGGAGACGAACCAGTCGCCGGTTGTCTCTTTCTTGATGGTGACTTCTTTGATGTCGGCTTCGTCTGGGATGTCGTGGTGGTAGCGGATTTTGATGTCGCCGATTTTTGAGAGCCAGAGGGTCGCGTGTCGGCCACTCGTGTTTTTGAGCTCGAAGCCAGACTGCGAGTACGTCATACTCTGGAACTCCCTCGGTGACTTCCACGTGAGTTTCCCAACCTTGTTCCCGTTCTCTTTCTGGTCTTTCAGGTTCGAAAGATTCTGATAGAACCGTGAGACGGTTCGTTGCAGAGCCTTCGAGTTGACCTCTGAGAAGACGGGATAGTCGTCTTTCCAGTCGGGGAGTCGGTAGTGGTGTTTGTACGCGGAACCGATGTCATCGGCATCCACGTTCTCGTACTCGTACAGCATGTAGTTGTACGCTTGGCGATGAACGTCGATATGGTATTCCAGTTCACCAGCTACCTATTGTGTCGGATATGCGGGGTAGCGGTGACTGTAATCCATCGCCGTCTCTTGATTAGTGATGTATTCACTTAATGGTTTGTGTCACGAGTTGTCGGCTTCAACCCCGGGGTCAAGCCCCGGGGCATTCGCCTTGACCGCCTGTAAACAAACGGCGCTCACCTGTCTGTCTGGTGGTGAGCCGTCGCCGTCCAGGAAACCAATGAGGATTATTTGGATGGTTGCTTACTGGAATTTAATTGAAGGTGAATCGTCCCCAGACGGATGTCGACCACAGACCGGCATTGCCCTATAAAGAGTTTTACGAGACAAGAATAGGGCTTACCCTTGATGGTCAATTCATATCGGTGTGAATGGCGGGGGAAGGTCATCACGAACCCGGCGAAGATACGCTTTCGACCACCGAACTCCATGATGTCCTGATAAGCGAAGATCGGCGGCGAGTGCTACACTTCTTCCTAGAGCGAGACAAGCGTATGGCGACAGCGGATGAACTCGCGAATTACTTGGCCGCCCCAGACGGTGGATTCGAGGAGTCCGAGCAGGCGAAGGTGGCTCTCCACCATGCTCACCTACCCAAACTGGCCGATACAGGAATCATTGAATACGATCCTCAATCCAACAGAACCCGATACCGCGGACACAAAAAATTGGAAGCACTGCTCTCATTTGCGTCAGAGGCATAGGGAAACGATTCACTCCTCGTCTTACTGCTCTGACCGGACTGCGACAGCCACCTCTTGGCCTCCAGCGGACAGGAGCACTCACAGCAGGTATACTCAGAAATTGGAGGCCGACGAAACCAACACACTGCGGAGGACTTTCTCAGTACCAAGACGGACTCGGCTCGAGACCGCCTGGCGCGTGATACCGAGTTGATCCGCGAGTTCATCGAGTGTGACCTCGCTCGGCGTAGCGAAGTACCCCCGATTGAGCGCGAGGACGAGCGCTTCGCGCTGTTCCGGTGTGAGGCCGAACCATTTTCTTGAGCTGCTTGAGTGAAAGCATGATTCGTATCCTTTCACTGGCGTGCTCGTCCCTACTCGTCACTGCCGTTCACCATATCTTGATACTGTCGTAGCGTGTACATCGAGTATGTGTGGACGCACCGCTCTCTTTATTGAGCAGCAAAATCTCGAGGATCGCTTTGAAGCGAAATTCGTCGCTGATGGCGGCTATACCCCGCGTTACAACATCGCTCCTGGTGAACCATTAGAAGTTATCACGAACGAGGCGACCGACGAGATCGACCAGTACCACTGGGGATTGATCCCGTTCTGGACTGACGAACCAGAAGAAGGCATCATCAACGCCCGCTCAGAAACCGCCAGCGAGAAGCGCGTCTTTGCGGACGCCTGGGAGTCCCGTCCGTGTCTCGTCCTCTCGTCGGGATTCTACGAATGGCAGGAACAGAACGGCGGGCCGAAGCGGCCATATCGTGTGTATCGCGAAGACAACTCAGCGTTCGCGATGGCCGGGCTCTGGGACATCTGGGAGAATGACGACGAACAAATTTTGTGTGTGACCATCTTGACGACCGAGCCTACCGAGATGATGACGCCGATCCATGATCGTATGCCGGTCGTGCTTCCAACGGACGTTGAGGAGCAATGGCTCTCTGCTGGCCCAGACGAGCGTAAAGCTCTGTGTCAGCCGTACCCTGACGACGATTTAGCAGCGTACGAAATCTCAACACGAGTTAACAACCCGAGTAACGACGATCCGTCGGTGATTGAACCACTGGACCACGAACAATCTGGGCTCGGCGAATTCAGTTCAGGGTAACCCTCAGATTGACTTCCTCCACGCCGTAAACGGCGTGGAATCCGGACACCGAATTTCGGTCGTGCGACCTTCGAGGTTCCAACCCGCACTCGGAGGGAACCAGCGACACGCTGGAGAAGGTCTCTAAACTACTTTCGCTGTTTTCCAAAATTCCTTGTTGCTAGTTACCAATGTACAAGGTATGGAGTACTTCGTCACGGGCGCGACCGGCCTCATTGGCACCCACGTGGTGAAACAACTCGTAGACGATGGCCATGATGTCGTCGCGTTGACGCGCTCATCCTCGAATGCAACTCACCTCCCAGATGAAGTTTCGGTGGTCGAGGGAGACATCACGGACAAGGCGAGTCTGCGCGAACCCATGACCAACGTCGATGGGGTGTTCCATATCGCCGCGTGGTTCTACGTCGGCCCCGGCCCACGCCACGTCGAAACAGCCGAACGCGTCAACGTTGAGGGGACGCGCAATGTTCTTGAACTAATCGATGAACTCGACATCCCCAAGGGCGTCTATACCAGCACAGTTGGCGTCTATCCGGGCACCAGTGGGACCACACTTGATGAGTCTGTCACCCCTGAATGTCCGACGTTCACGGTCTACTTCCGCACGAAGTGGCAGGCACACTACGAGGTTGCGAAACCCATGATGGACGAGAGCCTTCCGCTGGTTATCGTCCAACCCGGCGCAGTCTATGGGTCACACGACAAACTCTATGGGTCGACACGAGGCGCATTTCGGGATTACCTGACGGGCGACCTCCCCTTTGTTCCCCGCAACTGGACACTCCCTTTCGATTACGTTGAGGATGCGGCCCGAGCACATATCCGAGCGATGGAAGACGGCGTACCCGGTGAAGAATACATCATTGCGAGCGAGCCGCGAACGCTGGTCGAAGTACTCGACCAGGCTGAAGAAATTACGGGGATTCCGGCACCCCGAGCTGTCCCAGACGTGGTGCTCAGTGGATTAGCCCGTATCATGCGGGTCGCCGAACGATTCGCTACTCCGCCAGAGGGCTTGGAAGCCGAGGCGCTGGAATTTTTCGCCGGAAAACAATACAAGGTCGATAACACGAAGGCCACACGCGAGCTTGGCATCGAACACCGGCCCTTAGAAGAGGGGCTCCGCGAGTATCTTGCATGGGAGTTAGACCAACTCGACATGGACGCACAGATGAGCAAACGAACGGAGCAAGAAGCGACTACGGACAAGGCAGTTTGAGCTCCCCACCGCTGAAGCAGTGGGGAGTTCAGGTTTGCGTTCACCACGTACTGCCGGTTCTTCTGGCCCAAACTCCAGCCGCCGACGTGGAACGCTCCCTCGTACACGCTGGTCTGCTGGGGATACTGCTCGACGTACGATCCGCTCTGGAGTACTCTCGCCGACGCTGTCGCCGTCTTCGACGTCGGTGCGACGTACCTCGCCTATCGCGCTCGTCGTACGCGACACACGCGCTGGCGACGTTCGGGGGCCTCGCGTTCCCACTCGGTGTGCCCGCCCTACTCGATGCATATCGACGGCACGTCTGACCCACGTGGGTCGATGAGACGGAGCACCACGTTCCAAAGACGCTGACCGACTGAACGAGAGAGAATGAGAGCGTCAGTCGGCGGTGTGAGCGTGCTCGCCGTGTTCCTTATCTTCAATCGAGTCCGAACGGTGAAGCCAGTAGAGGAACAGGAAGAATCCCGTTGCGAGGACGTTCAGGACCATCTTGTAGTTCATCTCGATCTTCACCTCTGCAATCTGGACGCTCGACGGGTCTGGGATGACCCCCGCTCCGAGGAAGAGGAAATGAATGACGACGCCAGTGAGAACCGCCGAGGCGAAGATCATCCCCGAGAGGATGGCTGCGAACTTGGTGCCGTAGTACTCGTGGTAGGCGTCCATGATGGGCGGGACGATGAGGTCGGCGTAGATGTACGAGAGCACCGACCCGAACGGCAGGCCGTTCGCGTAGAGGACCGCTCCGAACGGGACGTTCCCGACCGAGCAGACGAACGTCGCGACGCCGATGACCGCGCCGAGCACCGCCGTCCAGAAGACGTACACCGGCAAGCCGAACGTCGGCCCCGAGAACACGGACGTCCAGACCTGTTCGGGGATGAAGCCAGCGATGAGACCGGCGAAGATGAAGCCGATGGCGATCTCGTCCCAGAGCATCCCCCACTCCTTCCACTGCTTGTCGGCCAGCGCCTTCCACCCCGACAGCGACGTCGCCTGCTCGCGTATCGTCGTGTTGGCCTCCTCGGGGTCGAAGCTGTCCTTACAGGATTGCGAGCAGAAGTAGTAGGTCTGGCCCTCGTGTTCGGTGGAGTAGTCGGCCTCCTCGGGGTTGACCTCCATTCCGCAGACAGGATCCTGGACGGTCGGGGAGCCCTCTTCACGGACGTTCTCTCGAGCCTGTTCGATGACGTCATCGGGCGTGAGGTAGACGAACCCGAACGCCATCAGCCCGATGAGCATGAACCCACCGACGATGTCCGCGACGAGGAACTGCCAGCCCAGCAGGATGTAGATCACGATTCCGATTTCGATGACGAGATTCGTCGACGCGAACATGAACGCGCCGATGGTCGCGGCTGCCGATCCGCCCTTTTTGAAGAGGTTCTTCGCGGTCGCGATGGCACTGTACGAGCACGACGACGACACGAACCCGAACAGCGACCCGTAGCCAATCTCGCGCAGTCCGTGACCGTCAAGCAGGTCCGCGACCTGCTCGTTGGAGGTCCAGGCTTCCACACCGCCGGCGATCGCGAAGCCGAGGACCAGCGCCCACCACGTTATCCACGCCATTGACGCGGTCGTCGTCACGAACTGGCGCGTACTTTCGACGAAGAACGGCCATAAGGGCTTCGATGTCGTGACAACACCGAGTGCAATCGTCGCGAGCGCGATGACCGCGAGGATTGCGTATTCCTTTTTCTCCATATCCACACTTGGGGGCTCTGGGTCTTACGGAGTTTCGGCTAACATACCATGGGTGAGCCGGCGTCGATATTTTTCATTTCTAACGCTCCTGTGCTGTGTTATATAGAGTCGAGGCGACTGCCCCCGTCTGAAGACGGGGGCTGAAGCCGACACGATGAGGTACGATCCACCGTGCGGTAGACGTCGAGAGTTCCGTCCCGAATCAGTAAGCTCGGCCCTCCCGTATTGGGAGGTTCCGGCGTTCCCCGGTTATGGCACGGGGTCTTCGACCCCAACGGACGCTTCGCGTCCACAGCCCGCCGGGTAAAAAGCCGAAGACCCACGCCACCACGTCCCGTCCGTCTGGTCGGACGCGAATGGTGGTACCCAGTCGGCTGCATACCCGACCGTGGAGGGGTGGACGGTATTCCGTTCCGTCGAAGCGCCCGGCACGCCAGGGTGGGAAGGCCCGTTTGACCGGGGTGGACGCGCTGGAAAGCACATCCGGGATTGTAACCGGACGGCGACCGATGAACGCCCCACGCGAAAGCGCACTTGAGGGCCGAGGAAACACGCAACTGTACACTCCCCATCGGGGAATCCACGGTGTTCACGCCGTGGAGGAGGTCAATTTCGGGTTGATTCACACTGAGCTTCCGTATCCCTCAGTGCCAAGCGGCTAAATTACGAACTCAACCCAGTCGGCAGTGACGAATTTGCGGCGACATCCTTCGCAGAGATGTATTTCGAAGACTTGGCCCGTAGAAAGATGAACATGGTACTGTTCGACTAGGTGCTCCTCTTCCCCGCAGTTGCTGCACGTCACGAGTTGATCGCCCTGTCGGATGCAGGAACTACAACCACCATCGATATAACTCTCAGGTGTACCGTTCACAGTACACATCTGGTGGATACGGTCTGTTACCTCCTACCCTGATCATCTTGAACTACTGAATATATCTTATGGGCCGTGTTTAGACGCTGTAGAGAACGACTCACTCCGGTGAACTAACTGACCTCTAAGTCAGACCCGAATAGTGTGCCCTCTCGTCTCTCGCGCTTCACAGATCGCCTCGTAACACTGGCGAAACGCGCTGTCTCTGGCGATCCTTCATCAGCGGTCAAGAAGGGCGACGGCGGCTACGCTGATTGAGTAATCGTTGTAATCCACGGCCTCCGCGAATACCTTGACCTTCCGTATCGACGGCTCCTCGATGTTCTTGACGAGATGCACGGGATCGTCGAGAAAATGAATCTTGAACCGAGCGAGCTGCCGGACTTCACGACCGTATGCTCACGGAAGCAGCAGCTCAAGATGGTGGTCTGACGAACGCTCCTGCGACTCTTCACTGATCTCCACGATACCGGAGACGTGCAGGCTATCGATGCAATCGTCTTTGACCGCTATTCGGCCAGCCGTCACTACGCAAATCGGACAAACTACACCTTCAAATTAGTCAAGACGACAGCGTTGGTAGATCTTCTATCTTTCTTCGAGGAGAGAATCCCGCCGTTTACGGCGGGAGTGAATCCGACAACCCCTACACAGACACCGCCGATGGCAGGCCGGATATTCAACGCCAATCCACACCATTAAGTCGGTTTGTATACATAGACTATGTATGGCGATTCAGGTCACTCGCACCTATGTTGCTTCCATTCGGAACCAGCAACAGGTCAAGAGTGACTTGGACTCGCTCGGGTTTGCCGCCTCGAAACTCTGGAACATCGCACGCTGGACGTGTGACCGTATCTGGAGCGAAACAGGGACAATCCCCGAGGATGGCCCGCTCAAGGCATACTTGAAGACCCACGAACGCTACGCCGACCTCAATTCTCAGTCGAGTCAGCGAGTCATCGAAGAACTCGCTGAAGCGTTCCGTGGTTGGTACGCCAAGCGCCGAAACGGGGACGACCGCGCAAACCCACCGAAGTACCGCAAACACAACGGCGACCACCCACGCTCTACGGTCACGTTCAAAGAAGACGGGTTCAAACACGACGCCCACAACAACCGTATCCGCCTCTCCAAAGGCCGAAACCTCAAAGACCACTGGTCGGACTTCATCCTCTGCGAAATCGAAACCCGGCCAGACGTTGTTGTCGAGAACGTTCGCCAAGCCAGAGCCGTCTGGAACGGTGACGAATGGGAACTTCACATCGTGTGCAAACACGAAATCGAGGCCGAGTCTCCCGGCGACGAAACCGTCGGAATCGACCTCGGCATCAAGAACTTCGCCGCCGTCTCGTATTCCACGGGCGACCACGAGTTGTATCCGGGGAACGCTCTCAAGACTGACGAACGGTACTTCGCCAAGGAGCTAGCGAAGTGCAACTCCTCTCGGTCGAACAAGGCACTCAGGCTTCGACGGAAGCGTTCCGAGCGCCGATCGCACTACATGCACGCCGTCACCAGACACATCGTCACAGAGTGCGTCGAACGAGGTGTCAGAACGATTGCTGTCGGCAACCTCGAAGGCATACGTGAAAACGACGAAACTGGCGAGGCCCGGAACTGGGGAGACCGTGGCAACGAAGGCTTGCACGGGTGGGCGTTCGACCGCTTCACCAACATCCTCACGTACAAAGCGAAAGCCGAAGGCATCGCCGTGGTCACGGTGAGCGAGCGAGACACGTCGAAGACGTGTTCGTGTTGTGAGCAGAAGCGAGATGCCAACCGAGTGGAGCGTGGCTTGTACGTCTGTCGAGGGTGTGACGCCGTGATGAACGCCGACTCGAATGGCGCGGAGAACATTCAGTGTCGGTTAGACCAAGCAGAAAAGGTAACTCTGAATCCTCGGTCTTCCGAGGATAGGAGTAGCGGGCGTGTGGCACGTCCAGTGGTCAACCTGTTCCGTCGTGGAGAACACGACCCGAATTGTGGACAGGGGACGTTCGCTGAACAGGCGAGCATCTGCAAACCGTAAATATCCCAACGCAGAACGGGAAGCCCCGCCGTTCACGGCGGGGAGGATGTCACCAACTCGAAAACGAGCTCTGGAACAGGATACCCTCAAGGTTCAGTTTCGGTATCATGGCTGTCGGTCACCGTGCAAGCAGACGGTCAGATAGACGTGCAGCGTTCAATACCGAACTATAACTAAATATCTTTCTCACAGCCTTCACAGCCTTCTCTACAGTAAGAGTGAAACTACTGCACCCTCAGCCGTCTTGAACTACGTATCGAGTGTCGGGAACGACTCTAGGATTACTTTGAGAAGACTATATTCGGCACGGACACCGATTTTCAGCGAACGATTCGAACAGTCGGGGGCGCTGAGCTTCACTCGTCAATCCTCGGATCTGGAGACTTTCGCGGTGGTAGTTGGCTTAATTTCCAGAAACGGGTTGCGGGGAGAGTCCGAACGTTCATGCTGGTTGCTCACTAAGGACGTACGTCTTACCGATTCAACCCAAGGAGGGGAACAACCATGTTAAGGAGCAAAACCAGAAGAACGAGGGCCGGAATCTCACGGGTTGAGAGGCCTGCACTGAACAAATTGTTGCTACAAATCCGCAGACAGACAGGGGAACGGAGCAACCATCTCGCCCACTTAACAGGGGGGCCTGCTATTGTCCTCGGGAGTGTTGAGGCATGATTGGCGTTCTCAAGTCGATGGCAACGACGATGAAGCATGCATTAGATGGGAATACATTCACAGTTGAATATCCTGATGTGGCGCCTGAAGTGAGTCCGCGGTTCCGTGGAGTGCATAAATTTAGCCAGGAGCGCTGTATCTGGTGTCGTCAGTGTGAGAACGTCTGTCCGAATGACACGATTCAGATCGTGATGGATGACCAGCGCAACGGCGAGCAGTACAACCTCCACATCGGACAGTGCATCTACTGCCGACTGTGCGAGGAGGTCTGTCCCGTCGACGCCATTCTGCTCACCCAGAACTTCGAGTTCACGGGCGACACTCGCGACGAACTGGTGTACAATAAAGAACAGCTGAAGAACGTACCGTGGTACAAGGACATCGACCCGCTCGAATCGCGAGAACCCGACCGCGGTGCGTGGATCGGAGAGGGTGAGGGAGAAGTCGACTATCAGTAATAGCCTGGACCTTAGACCGCCACTGACATTCAACTGTTGGGTGGTTATGAGTGGTTCCCCGAGATGCTGCCTCTATTGGCGTGACAAGGTGAATTAGGTTGCTATTCGACTGCTAATATTGGGGAAAGCGAGAATATCTCTCCGAAGCTCAACCGCTAACAGAAACTGCAGCGTGGTTGGACCGCGAACTGACCGAGTGGACCGACGCAGTCCTGACGCAACTTTCACGTCTCTGCACGAAGTAAGCAGCTATGTTGAACCTCAAGCGGCGATCGTTTCAGACGTTGTGCTGAGTGAAGGGCACATGTCCAGCAGTGAGCTCGCAAATATGTTTGCGTTCAGGGACTCGAATCGATCGGGGGACCGGTACTCAATCGGCGGTCGAACCTTGTCCACCACTCGAACTCCCGCTGGCGCTGCCATCCATCTCGGCGGGATTGTCCATCCCCTCCTTGATCCCGGCGGTGATGAGCACGACGTTAACCGGATAGGCGGCAAAGAATCCGATAGTCAGCGAGAACAGCAGTGCCGTCCAGAACAGCGGCGTTGTCCAGCCAGCATCACCGGCGAGCAGGAGGTCGGTGCCGATGGCGACGATCTCCATGATGGTGATGCTGGGTGTCTCGCTCCAGATAGCATCCCACGTCGCTTCTTTGAAGCCGACGCCCTCCTGCATTAGCGGGCCGACGGTGAGGGCGAACCCTCCAATGAACGCTAGTGTGAACGTCGTTGCGACGACCCAGAGCGTCGAGAAGCTGAGGATGATAGTCGTGGCGGTGATACCGATGACCTCGCCGATCCCACACCCAGAGTAGCAGTGCGAGGTCGAGCGGAATCCCTGCTTCCACAGCGAGTCACTCTGAAGTTGCGTTCGCCCCGTGTACCAGTAGACAGTGAGTCCGAACGGCCCTGAATAGGAGACGACGAGCGACCAGACGAACTTCATTAGCGACGGAATGTTCTGGTTGCGCTTCTCGAGGTCCCACCAGAGCACACCGAGTGAGAGAAGGTTGACGGTGAGCCAGATTCCCAGCGTCCACCAACTAGCGAGAATCGGCTCGATGACTGACCGCGCAGGGGCGAGCGCATGCTCGACCTGTCTGGCCCAGTGGACTGCCCACTCAGGAACGGGCGAGCTGGCCAGCGCTATCAGCGCTGATTCAGGCATATCTCTACAAAGGGTCCAAGCACCTTTCCAGGTTCTGGCTTGTAGACCAGAGGGAGAGAGGAGCGCAGTCTTGGTTTCCAAGCCCGATACTCACGAGTAGTCAGTTTCAGACGTTCATATTCATCTTGATCCGGCCGGCCTCGGTGAGTGGGAAAACGCCAACAACTCAACGCCCACGCCGACCGAGAGCTGACAGCAGCGCAATTTAATTGCGCAGCTAACTCGTAGCGTCGTTAGCGAAAGGAACGGGCTGTTGCTCCGCGTCTAAACAACGTCCTCTTCGACGTAACTGGCGCACGAACGTACACGGCCGACATCGCTCGCGAGCACTTCCCTGAGTACCCCGTCAAATCGATCGACTGGGAAGTTTCCGAGCGGACCTAGCGACAGGCTGGCGTCACCGAATACGATCCAGAATACCTATGCCTGTCTTCAGATATCTCCTCTGAAAACCGACGGGCATCCCGGAAGCCTACTCGAGCGAGTGAGCGGTGCCGTAGCCGTCGAACTCTCCGCGCCGAATTTCGGCCTCAATCTCACGTCGGGTACTGCGATCTGTTTGCACTACGTGACAGAGGGGGTGACCGGGAAAGGCGATGGGGTTTTCAAGGAACCCGACGATCAGCCCCGTCACCGGTGAAGTCACTGTTCGCGTCTCCCGTTTGAAGTGGTCTGAAATCGTGCAGATCGGATCGCCTTCGTAGACGAATGGAAAGGGTCCCCACTCCATGTCGACCAACCCTCCGACGTCGGCTCGAATCCATCGCTTCTCGTCTTTCGCGTCGATGACGCGATACCAGCCTGGCCAGTCGACCGGCGTGTGTGGGAGCAGACCATATTCGGCGAGGACACTCTCGACGCCGTTGAGAGCCTTCGCAATGAGCAGTGGCTGGAATCGATGGGCTTTGCCCAGTTCAACCGTGATCGTGGGAATGCCGTCGTTCGTCGCAACCGTGCGAAGCATGCCGTCACTTCCCGTCGAAGAGATGATGACGTTCGTCCCAAAGGCAAACGCGAGTCGTTCAATCTCCTGGTTGTTCATCGCACCGCGAACGTGAAACAGGGTTGTTCGGTGCCGCGTTGACGTGTGAAAGTCAATTCCGACATCGCACTGGCTGATGAACTGTTGATAGATTTCGTCAGCCATTCGCGACGCGGTAGTCCCTCGCCGTCGTCCGGGAAATGCACGGTTGAGATCCTGATCGTAGACGGGAATGTATCGCTGTTGGGCGACGAACCCTGGCACGTTCAGCACATGGAGACAGACGATTGTGCCATGTATCTCCGTCGGATCGTACTCCGCCGCGACTTCCTGGAGAACTTTTACACCATTCAATTCGTCACCATGGACAGCGGCACTAAGGAAGATTCGGGGGCCTGGGTGGGATCCGTTGATGATCGTTATCGGGAATTCAATCGGGTTACCAAGATACGTCTTGCCAATCGAATGCTGCAGATGATGTTTTTCGCCCGGCGGTACCTCGTCCCCGTCAGCGTAGCAAAACGGCTCAGCACATTGCTCGTCACCGGTCACGTTAATTCACCTCTCCATACGATGACGCCGTCCAGCGTAGTGTAGATTGTCCTGAAATACTCTGGGTTCAGTCGTAGATTTCACTCCTTGCATCTAGCGAGTATGTCAGGTAATAGTTAATTGATGCGCACGTTTCCGTTCGAATTTCGATTGGGAGGGATGATTCACAACGAGAGGTGCGAATTTCGAGTCTGCGTCTGGACTGACTAACGCCGGAGCTTATCGTGTCGCCGCGCGTCACGTCTACATATGGCAGATGTGGCAGTTATTGGTGGGGGGCCGGCCGGACTCAGTGCAGCGTTATTCACCTCGAAGAACGAGCTTGAGACGATCCTCTTCGACACCGACGAGACGTGGGTGCATAGTGCCTATCTCCTCAACTATCCCGGCGTCAAGCAAATGAGCGGTGATGCGTTTGTAGACGTAGCCCGCGAGCAGGTCAATGATCATGGAGCCGACCGTCATCAGGGAGAGGAAGTCACCGATATCGATCATGCCAACGGCAAGTTTGCCGTGGAAACTGCTCAGGAGACGTACGAGGTCCGCTATGTCGTCCTCGCGACGGGGCAATCCCGCGACTTAGCGGAGGAAATCGGCTGTGAATTCGCCGACGATGGCACAGTAGCAGTGAATAACGACGGACGGACGTCTGTTGACCGAGCGTACGCTGTTGGCTGGATAGCGCGGAAAGACATGATTCAGGTCGCTATCTCGGTCGGGATGGGCGCGGCGGCGGCGCTTGATATCCTGAGCACCGAACGGGGGAAGCCATTCCACGATTTCGATACGCCGGCCGCTATCAAGTAATTCCCCGTTCTAGGGGGCGGGGCTTTCTCCTCGCATTTCTGTAACGGCATTTCCGCCAAACAGAATGAGAAGCGGTAATATCTGCGCTTCGTGATAGCTTACCTGGAGACCGTGTGAGCGCTCGAATCTCCTGACCGGCGATAAGTGCTTGTCCGGTCACCCGTTGGCCCGTCCCACCCGTCGTACCAACGATAGCCAGTTTCATCGACGGACTCCGACAAACGCCTTGGAGAGCCACATGACGATGTACGTCAAGACGAGGGTCGCGACCACCGTCTCGACCGGCTAGTGTGGTCGTCGGGCGATCGTTATAGTATCGAAAAGGAACGAGGTGGAGCAGCGAACGACGTCAATACTCGGCGGCGACGTCGTCGAGCACGCGGTCGAATCGGTCGCGAACATCTCCGGCGATACCGTCCAGGTCTGGGTTGTCGACGACGCCGAGCAGCGTCTGGGGGTCGACGGCACTGACGACCACGTCGCCGTCGTCGTCCTCATAGATTACGACGTTACACGGCAGAAGCGTACCGAGGTCGCGTTCGGCATCTAGCCCCTGCTCCGCCAGCGGTGGGTTGCATGCGCCGAGGATACGATACTCCGGATACCCTTCGAGACCGAGTTTCTCCTTGAGCTTTGCCTGTAGATTGATATCGCTCAGGACGCCAAATCCTTCCTCCTCCAGCGCTTCGGTAGTTGAATCTACGATATCTTGAAACGGTCCGTCGACGCGGCGAGTCATGGTGTAGTCCATCGCTACTCCCAGGTTCATCCGCAATCAGTATAGTGTTTAAGGCACAATCATGACTTCGTTGTCCTGCCATTATTGAAGTGGTGATACGGATGCAATACGTCGAGACGGCGTTCTCAAAGGACGAGAATGAGCGTAGCAATATAATCCAGTAGCCGTCGTAGTAGTAGATAGAAGGGTGAACTCTCCATGACTCCTGTACAACACCTGAAAACGCGAATCGTGACGCTGGCCGCTACCGCGACGACGCTCGTCGCCACCGCGACCGGAACGGTCCTCGCCGACCCGACCGGCGGCGGCCACATGTGGGGTGGCGGCCACATGTGGGGCGACGGCTGGATGGCCGGATCCGGATGGATGGGACTCTGGGGAGTCCTCTGGATGGTTCTCCTCATCGCGATCCCACTGGCGCTCATCTATCTCATGGTGAACCGTCGAGAGCCCAGACAGCGGACCGATCCCGCAGTGGCGACGCTTCGAGAACGGTACGCCCGTGGCGAGATCGACGACGAGGAGTTCGAAACGCTCCGGGCAAAACTTTCCCGCCGTAGCGACACCGGCGTTAATTAGAGCACCTCTCAATGCGGAAAGCAGCGTCTTCTGGTTATTTCAGGTTGGTTTGGCTCTTATCGACAGCGCTGCGACCCGGCTCACCTGTAACGGTCTAATCACAATCATCGGTGTGCACGTGGGACAACGCGAAGCACCACTCGGGATTCACTGACGCCAAACCACTCGTATCCGTCACGACGCTTCGTTTGGCCACCCATACTGTATGCACAGCGCGCATCAACCTGATGCGCCACGTAAACAGCGGCATCACTTGTTCTCCAAACCAGTACCTCTGAGGGAATTACATTCGACGTAGTGTTCCTTCATCGAGAACCTCTTGCGTTCAGGCGTTGCTTTTCAGTTGAGCTCAGTCTAGCAATGTTGATCGTGTTGTGAAGTACGCTTAGATGACAGAAGACAGAAGCAGAGATATAATATTTAGTCCGCTGGTTGCGCTTCTCGAGAGGCAGACACACCGGGAAGGCTCGGGAAGTCGAGATCGACGCGGCGGAGGAACTGTGCGTTGATCGCGACAATCACCGTACTGAGCGACATGAGCAAGGCTCCGACTGCAGGCGAGAGAAGGATTCCGATCGGAGCAAGGATACCCGCTGCGAGCGGCAGCGCGAAGATGTTGTATCCTGCGGCCCATGCAAGATTCTCCTGCATCTTCCGGTAACTCGCCTTGCTCAGTTTCACGAGGCGGACGACGTCCATGGGGTTGTTCTGGACGAGGATGATGTCTGCCGACTGGACTGCGACGTCCGTCCCGCTCCCGATGGCGATGCCAACGTCGGCCCGGGTCAGCGCAGGGGCGTCGTTGACACCGTCGCCAACCATCGCCACGAGCTTGCCCTGATCTTGGAGTTCAGTCACTTTCTTGTCTTTGTCCTCGGGCAATACCTCAGCGAAGACAGTGTCGATGCCGAGATCGTCAGCGACGGCGTGAGCAACGTCCTCACTATCGCCAGTTAGCATCGCCACCTCGATGTCGAGGTCGTGGAGCGCATCGACGACTTGGTAGCTCTCCTCCCGGATGACGTCAGCGAGTGCGAACGCAGCGACGGGAGTTCCATCGCGTAAGAGGTAGATGGCTGTTTGGGCATTCGCACCCGCCTGTTCCGCGAACGCCGTCAGCTCTGGCGGGACATCCGTGTCAAGATACGACAGGAGGTTCGGGCCGCCGACGTGAATCGTGTCACCGTCGACGGTCGCACGTACTCCACGGCCCTTGAGCGCCTCGAAATCAGTAGAGGCGGGCGCAGCTATGTTCCGCTCGTTCGCGGCCTCACGTACTGCCTGTGCAATCATGTGTTCCGAATCACCCTCGACGGCGGTGGCGAGCGCAAGCGCCTCCTCCTCGTCGATGTCTTCGACAGTCTCCACGTCGACGATGCCCTGTTCGCCCTTCGTGAGCGTCCCTGTTTTGTCGAAGATAATCGTATCTAGTTCCCGGGCCTGTTCCATCGCGATTCGATCCCGAATCAGCATACCGTTCTGTGCGGCCAGCGACGTGTTGATCGCGACGACGAGCGGGATAGCAAGTCCGAGTGCGTGCGGACAGGCGATTACGAGTACGGTCACAACCCGCTCGATGACCGTGGCGTTGAACGAGACGGCGATAGTCCACGCGATGCCGGTCACGATAGCTACCGCCAGCGCGATGTAGAACAGCCACCCTGCCGCGCGGTCGGCAAGTTGTTGTGTCCGAGACTCACTCTCCTGGGCCTCCTCGACGAGACGCATGATACCTGCCAGCGTCGTTTCGTCGCCTGTCGCAGCAATTCGCACCCGGAGGCTCCCATCACCGTTGATGGTCCCACCGATGACCTCGTCGCCAGGGTCCTTCGACACCGGCCGGGACTCGCCAGTAATCATCGACTCATTCACGTCCGAGTCGCCCTCCTCAACGACGCCGTCGGCAGGTACGCTGGCCCCCGGGCGGACGAGTACAAGGTCGCCTTCCCCCAGTTCGTTCACCGGGATCTCCTCAGTCTCACCGTCTTCGGTGATGCGCTCGGCGGTGTCGGGGAGGAGCTTGGCCAGTTCGTCGAGAGCGCTAGAGGCCCTGCGGACCGAGCGCATCTCGATCCAGTGGCCCAGCAGCATGATGTCGATCAGCGTTACGAGCTCCCAGAAGAACGTTGACGCCGTCGGGAAGACGACGCTCGCGAGGCTGTAGACGAACGCGACGGTGATGGCCATCGAAATGAGTGTCATCATGCCCGGTGCGCGGTCCTTGAGTTCTGGAGTCGCCATTCGAAGGAATGGCACCCCACCGTATGCGAAGACGATTATCGCGAAGATGGGATTGATCCACTCGCTGCCGGGGAATGCCGGGACCGAGAACCCGAGCCACTCTTGGAGCGTCTCGCTATAGAGGAGGACCGGAATGGAGAGGAGCGTGGAGACGAAGAAGCGCCGCCGGAACATCTGTTCGTGTCCCTCGTGCATGCCGCTCTCGCCGTGGCCGTCATGGCCATTTGCATGCTCTTCGTGGTCTCCGTGCGTCCCACTGGATTCGTAGTGCTCGTCGACCTCTCGTTCAGCCTTGTCAGCGTCTTCAGCCTCGTCCTCGAGCGTTGATTGTTCTACACGTGGTTCCTCACGTTCGTCAACAGATGAACCGTAGTCGTTCTTGCTGTCTTCGTGTCCGTCGTGATTAGAATGCTGACCAGACCGGTTTCTGTCGTCGGATTCGTCGCTGTGATCGTCCATATGCCATCCTCGTCATCAATAGTATGATCCCTCGGGGGAAAGAGTGTGTGGCCCAGCGTTAGGTCAGTCACGTACCAGACCGGAGATTACAACAGCAAGCCAAGTCGACTTCATATGTCTCTACAGGTGGGCCAGTGACACGCATCAGATTTGACCAGTCCAAGCATCGTTCGTCGGCGTTTCTCTAGTTCCGAGAGCAGTCGTGAATTCCTCGTCGGAGTTCGTCGGGATATTAGCGTCGCGAATCACCTTGAGCGCTGGCGGCGGTGAAATTTGTAGTGATTGTACGGAGAACAAGCACGTAGATGGAACTATCGTTGGGTCTGGAAATTGACTCGTCAGTGTCGTCCGTGATGGTGCTTCCCGCGACGATGGCACTTATGGCGGTGATGGGGAGTCTGTTTCCTCGGCTCCTGCTCGGCGCGTTCGGTCTCGTTCGCCGCTTCGGATTCAGCGTCAGCTCGGGTTTCGACGTCGGCGATTGTCTCGTTCTCCAGTAACGTCTCTAATCGGCGTTCAAACTCTGCATCACCGATTTCGCCGACGGCATACTGCTGTTTGAGCGTGTCTAAGGCCGCTTCCTTATCAGTCGAAGCATCCGGGTTCGATCTGTGATTTCCGGTCTGACTTTCTGATTCGCGGTCTGTGAGAACCCACGCCACGCCGGCCACGAGGAGAAGCATCAGGGGGAGCCAGTACCAGGCGATGGTCGGGGATGCAACGAGAAGGCCACCACCAAACACTACCAGACCAACGAGCCAGGCACCTCTTCCAGCAACCGGTATTGTTCTCTTCATACAATACAGTTGGAACCCCACTATCAAAAGGGCCACGGTACTCTCAGACGCATGTTGGAATCATACCTGTGACTCACGGAACAGAATGATACGTATTCGTGCCGTTCGACCCCAAAAACGGAGAGTTGCATCTCAGTCTCGGCGACCATTTCGTACACGAGCCTCATCTCGTACACTGCTTTGTCGGTCCGAATTTTTAGCTGCTATTGCAAAACCACAAAAGTACGTACCGGCTCCTCGGTATCGTTTCGATAGCGGAGGATCGTCAATACACACGCTTCCAGTAGAACGGATAACCCTTGACGGCGACGGCTCGCATGAGCGCAGGTCCTCGACCAAAATGAACCATCCCATTTACCGAGAGGAGAGCGTTTCTCTCGCCGAGGTACACGACTCTCGGATGCCACCGGACGTCGCGTTCAACTAAGCGTTGGCCGCGAAGTCCTCGAAGAACGTTATTTGCAGCTGTTCTGGCCTCGAGCCCGGCAGAGTAGCCGTCCTTCACCTTTCCGGGGTAATCGACGACGTCACCCGCGGCGTACACGTCGTCGACATCGAGACAACGCAGATGCGAATCGACGCATAGCCCACGTTCGTTTCGTTGAAGCCCGAAGCTCTCGATTACCGGATTCGGTCGCACTCCTCCTGCCCAGACAGTCAGATCGCTCATTTCGAGGCCGTCACCGCCCAATACGACACCGTTTTCAGTCACCTCGGTTACTCGCGTCTCGGTCTTGAAACCGACTCCTTGCTGGTGTAACTCTCGTTCGGCGATTCTACTCGCACGTGGCGGGAAATCGGGAAGCAGACGGTGACTGGACGTAACCATCGTGACTTCAGTATCATCAAGGGATGAGAGCGTCGCAGCCGTCTCAACGCCGACCGGCCCTCCGCCGACGACAACCACGTCACAGACGTCGGGAGAGTTCACCGCGCTTCGTATTTCTCGGACGTTGGTCCGGATGTCGAAGACGTGCCCGCGGTCGTCGATGTCGTAGTTCGTCACGCCGCCAACGGTAATCAAGAGCGTATCGAAGTGCAACGACCCACTCCGAAGGTCGATTCGATTCTCGGTCGCAGCTAGGCCCTCGACCAGCCCCTGAACGAAGGTGACGTCCTTCTTTCGGAATGTGCTTGGAAGATCAAGACACGCACGGCTGAACGGCGTTCCTGCTATCACGTCGTAGAGAAGAAATGAGAACACGTGGTACTCGCGTTCAGAGACGAGGAGTACATCGGTCTCGTCTGCTCGCTCTAAGTACGCCGCAGCAATCAATCCTGCTTCGCCACCGCCTATGATGACTGTTCGCTCCATGTTGACAGCTGAACAGTTTCAGAGTTTCGGGACCGCTGTGAAGAGCAGGACGAATGCATTCACGGTCAGCAGTACCAGCACGACCCACTGGAAGATCCGCTCGGGAATGTGGTCGAAGATGTACACGCCGCCCCAGGCACCGAGAAACACCATCGGGATTGCGATTGCAGCCTCGATCATTAGTGGCGTCGTCACCGCCCCTGTGTATGTGAGACTCCCCAGCCGATACAGCATGAGCGTCCCGAAGAAGGCGGTGAACGTTGCCTTCATTTCTTCGTCGCTCCAGAAGCCGCTGGCCGACATGAACGCCCCGTAAACGATCATCGGCGGGCCGGGAACGGCAACAGCACCGCCGAAAATCCCCGCAAGGAGACCAGCCGTCGCGCCGATAATCTTTCCCGGTCGGTAGTCTCGCGCTTCGATCCAGTCCGTGACGACGTCGAGTTGCTGGGTCGCACCGACAATGATGACCGCTAACACGAGGACGGCCCCGATGGCGACGCGCATCTGTGCCTTGTTGAACTGGCTGAACACGTAGATTCCCAGTGGCATCCCGACGACGAGTCCGCCGACAGGAACGATCCACTTGCGCCAGTCGAACGCGTCCCGGACGCTCCACCAGACGCGGGCGTTGCTCACCACCGCCGTCGCCGTGAAGATGATCGACGCACTCGAGGGGGACCGAAACAGTGGCATCAGGCCCATCGATACCTGAGCGAAGCCGAAACCAGCAATACCGTGAATGACGGACGCGACGAGGATGACGACCGCAGACAGCCCTGTCGTTACCCAGTTACTCGTCATCGATACCGCCTCCATTGCCACGGTAGAGTACGCATCTGTCTGGCCAATACTATGCCTGCATCATTTAGTGCAGTTCTGACTATGAAGCCTAAGCGAAAACCCGGGTCGTGTTTCACATCTGAGGCAGAAAGTGATTCAAATTCATTATATTACCCGGCTGCAGTTCACACGACGCGGTTGAGTGTAACGTCACCGTTCTAGCGCTCTTCGATAGTCGTGTGTAGCCTTTGGAATTTCAACCACAACTCATGAACACTCGGCGTCCGTAGCTACAGTCGCGTCACGATGAACGGGAATGAAACAGTCATAGGCGAGTGGCGCTCCCTCGGCGGTGCCCCCGTCAGCCGCGGCGACAATGACGCCGACGTGGTCTTCGCCCACGTCAGCGACCTCCACGGACAATTGACACCGCGCCACCAGGTCTATTACGATAACCCCACGTCAGGTCCGGCGTTGGACTTTGGCGAAGACGACCGAGTCATCAAGCGTGCGGGTGGAGTACCGATTCTGGCAGCGAAACTCGACGAACTCCGCGAGAACCACGGCGTCTGTACGCTGATGAGCGGCGACACATTCCACGGATCGGCCGTCACGACCTATACCGACGGGTGGGCGATGCTTGATCCCATCAACGAGTACGTCGACCCGGACGTCTACGTTCCCGGCAACTGGGACTACTCGAACGAAGCCGCCGAGGAGGGCAACTTCGTGGAACTGATGGACTCACTCGACGCGCCTGTCCTCGCGAACAACCTCTACGATTGGGAGACCGACGAGCGGTTGTACGACGCGTACAGCATCCTCGAGGTCGGCGGACTTTCTGTGGGCGTCGTCGGGATGACGAACGTCTACGTCGATCGGATGGCACCCGCGTTCTACGAGGGGAAGTACCGCTTTGGCAAGCACCCCGTACTCCTTGAAGAGTCTGCACAGGCCGCCCGCGAGGACGGTGCGGACGTCGTGGTCGCGGTCACCGAAATCGGCCTCCCATGGATGGTCCAAGCCGCCAAGGACTGTGCGAGCGTGGACGTAATGTTCAGCGCGCACACCCACGAGTACACCTACGACCCGATCGTCGTTGAGGAGACCGAGACGGTCGTCGTCGAGTCCGGGATGGGCGAGGCGCTCGGCCGTGTGGACCTCCGCGTTCGGGACGGGGAGATACAGTTCCGTCACCACCTCTACTGTCTGACTGAGGACGGAGAGCACACTCCGGAACCGGACGCCGATGCGCAGGAGACAGTCGAAGCCGTGCGTGCGCCCTTCTTTGAGGACGACCCGGGATTCAAGCGCGGAGCGGGAACGCTCGACCGTCCGCTGGATACGGTCGTCGGCCGGACGGACAAACCACTCTACCGGCAGTCATTCCTCGAGAGCGCGTGGAACACGCTGTTCAATGACGCACTCCGAGCCTACTTTGACACTGACCTCGCCGTCTCGCACGGATTCCGGTACGGGACTGCCATCCCGCCCGGCGACATCACGCTTGGAGAGCTATACACGTTCTTCCCGATGGCGACACCCGTCGCTCGTGGCGTCGCCTACGGCCAGCAACTCACGAGTCACATGGAGGAGTTCCTCGAAGACAACTTCACGCCGTACCCCTACGACCAGGAGGACGGTCGGGTCCGCAACTTCTCCTCGAACGTCGAAGTGACCGTCGACCCAACGGCCAAGCGCGGCCGTCGCCTCGTCGAGATGCAAATCGACGGTGAGCCAGTCGACCCCGAGAAGACGTACTCGGTGGCGACGTTCCGCCGACCCGGCGACCCCGAACGTGACCTCGGCAACTGCGGGTTCCCGTTCCAGGACGTCAAGGTCGATGAGGGGACGGTTCCGGTCGACGTCATCGTCGACTACCTCGAAGAACACTCACCTGTCGACTACGAAGTGATGGGGCTGGTCGAGACCGCCGACGATGGCGGCCGAGCCCAGAACACGCCCGCAGACGGCCCGTATCCGTTCATCCAGCCCGGCGTCGACTACACGGCCGGCGAGGCGTACTGCGAGACGTCCATGATTCCGCGCGGGAACGCTTTCCCCGAAAAAGGGCGTAATCGAACGCGCTAGGCGGCGACGAATACCGACAGAGCCAGCGAACAGCAGATACGGACGACAGCAGGCGTTCGCCGGTTCCATCTTCTCGACGCCTCCCGAGCGTGAAGATGAGGTAAAGCGGGATCGCCAGCCAGGCCCACATCTCCGATCTGCTCTTCTGGGGCGCGCTCGCGTTCTCGCTATCCGTTAGGTTCGTTTTCGCGTTCCCGGTCAACGCCGTTCTGGTCCACTTCGGCGTCAAGGAAGGTATGAAGAATCCGGCTGAGATGGGACAGAGCGGCGGACAGGCGCAGGCCGCCGACTAGCGCATTTCACGGTAAGGTGAGCAGTGTCCGTCGTCGAACTGTGGCTTATCGGCATACTTCCCCTCAACGGAGTCAATCGCAGAGAATTGCTCCTCGTCCGTCGTTTCGATATTACGATTCCAGTGTGCGATAATAACGGAATTCAATTGTCGGTGTCCATCAACACGTCTCTCTATGGGCAGTCTCTCTTTCCGACACTGGCCTACGTCGGCTTCCGGAAACGTTCTTAAATACTACCTGTACAAGTCGACGAAGGCAGTCGAGTTCTACCGACCGATTATGTACCTCTTCTTTCTTGCACAGGGACTCGACTTCACCCAGATTGCAACTCTGGAAGCAATCTATAATCTGACGACGGTGTTCGGCGAAATTCCGACGGGCTACATCGGCGACCGCATCGGTCGGCGAGACAGTCTGCTCGTCGGCACGGTACTCATCGCAGCGACGCTCGTCGGAATTGGCTTTGCAAATTCGTTTCACACGCTGGCCATTCTCTATGTATTCTGGTCGACAGGTTACAATTTCCGGTCGGGAAGTGAGGATGCGTGGCTGTACGATACACTCACGGACGAACTCTCAGAGAGCGAATTTGCTCGCGTTCGAGGACGCGGGGAATCGGCCTCACTGGCGGTCGGCGCTATTGCAGCGGTCGTCGGTGGGTATCTCGGCAGTCTCGACCTCTCACTGCCGTGGTTCGTTGCTGCCGTCGTCACAGGAGTTGGGGCACTCGTTCTCCTCACACTCGACGAACCGGACACTTACGAAAGGGCGGACACCGAGGAACTCGGTCTCGAACGGACACTCGGCATCGTCAAGGAAGCACTCTCGCGACGGAATATTCGAGCACTCATCCTCTATTACTACGTTTTGTACGCTGCCGTGACGTACCTCGTCTTCGTGTTTCTCCAGCCGATATTCGAGACGGTCGTCGTTGATTTGGGCGTCTCTCCTGGACAGGTTGAGTCGCTCCTCGGGTGGTTCTATGCGGCGTACAGTCTCTTCGGCGCTGTTTTGAGTTACTACACCGGTACAATCAGGGAAACCATTGGAATCCGGGTGTGGTTTCTGGTCCTGCCGTTCGTCGTCGGGACGGCGCTAATCGGGATGTATTTTGTACCGATTCTTGCATTACCGACGTTTCTGGTTGCTCGAGGATTGGCTGACGTAACGCGGTCGTTTGCCGGACAGTACGTCAATGACCGCATCGGAACGGTCGGTCGAGCGACAGTGTTGAGTGCGATGGCGATGGTTAGCGGCGTGACTGTGGTTCCATTCCAGCTGGGGAGCGGTGTTATCTCGGACCTCGTATCGCCGCTTTTTGCATTAGCCGTTGCAGGAATCGTCCTCATCGTTGGGTCAGGGACGATTCTCTTCTGGGAAGTCCCGATATCTAACCAAGTTTCAGAGGCTCGATAGCCGCCACATACGGTGAGTATCCCCGAGGCGGTTGACCGTACGTTTGTTCGTTACGACTCTCGCCCGCACGGCGCGGTCGGCTTACGTTTTGATGGGGCAAACACCGAGTCGACTGCCAGTTTCCGCGCGCACACGATAGTAGAATAGCAAATACAATCGGGCTTACGGCGCGTATCCACGCCCTTCAGGGCGTGGTCTTGCGCCTGTTCAGCGTATAAGGGAGTCCCAACGAGCCCGAGCACCGTCGTTGGTACCGGTCTCACTCCCTCGTCTGATGATTAGTTCGACGCGGGTATAACGCTGTTGTGAGCGTGAACTTACTGATTCGGTATTTCACAGCAAAAGAAGCAAAAACTGTGGTTTCCGGATGGAATAGTGCGGGTTTTGGCCATCAATACCCAATATCCTGTGGAAATCCTCATTTATATTGGCAATTAGTCAGATGGCCCGTCGTCAGCTTCGTCTTCGTCGTGCGCGCTCGTGTCGTCTGTTCCTTGCAGGAAGAAATGGTTGAATGGTTGGACGTGGCGCCGCCGCATCATCTCCGAACTTTCGATTTCCACACCGAGGTCGTGGATGGCATCGGTGATCCGCGTGATCTCACTTGTACTCGTTCCAACGACGTCGACGTGGACGTTGCGGCGGCCGGTCAGCATTTCCCGCACGTCGATGACGCCCTGGATGCCCCGAATATCCTCTGAGATGTCGGGAAGTTCGGTAGGGGGTGCACTGATAATGAACGTAACCTGTAATGGAAGATTCGCGGCTTCGTAGTCGATCTCTGGATGATAGCCTTTGATGATGCCGTCTGCTTCGAGGCGGTCGATGCGATTACGAACTGTACTCGCTGAGACACCGGCTGTATCGGCAATCTCCTGTGCGGTCGTATCACGGGCATCCCGCTGCAGCAAATAGAGGATGCTCCTGTCTACATCGTCCAGCTCACGTCCCATATGCAAGCTATACCACGAGAGATACTAACGTATTTGCTCACTTTGCTGGTATGCAACTGTGGATAGAGCTACGAGCGCATACCCCCGTCTTTCGGCGGGGTTGAGCAGACACGTTTCTTCGTTTCATACCGGAATCGTTTTGGTGTGACTCACTGTAGCACAGGGTGCTACGGAATCGGTGAGATGCCCTCCCCGAACAACATGGGGTGGCGGACAACACAGTGTTGTTCGCATGGCGATGACATGGATTCCGACGGGGTGGTTCGAGGGAGCTCCGCTCCCTCGTCATCATGAAAATCGCCGATTTTCGAACGACCGCAGTGGCCGGGCCACAGCCCTCTATGAGGGAGGAAACGAGAGTTCCCCGGGTGTGTCGCCGGTTCCCCTTCGAGTGCGGGTTGGAACCTCGAAGGTCTCGACAGCCGAAATCCGGTGTCCGGATTCCACGTCGTTCACCACGTGGAGGAGGTCAATCATCAGAGCCGTTGGGTTGAAATACATAATTATTATTTGTGATGAAGTCTTAGATGACTCAGTCTGCTATGAGCAGTGACGAATCCAGCGCCACGGCTGAGGAGCACGGACACGAACACCACGAAGTAGAAGGGCCGGGCTATCCGACGCCCGCAGCGATGCGCACCGAGTCGGAGCGCGAGAAGACGGCCTTCGTCATGGCGCTCCGAGTCGGGATGGACGTGGACGAACCCGACTTCGTCGGCGTCGTCGACGTGGACCCGGACTCCACAACCTACGGCGAACTGATCGACACCGTCGAGATGCCGAACAAGGGCGACGAGCTCCACCACTTCGGCTGGAATACCTGCTCCTCCTCGTGTCACGCCGAAGGGTTGACGCGCGACCACCTAATCGTCCCCGGACAGCGATCCTCGCGTATCCACATCGTCGACGCGTCCGACCCGCGCAATCCGGAAATCGAGACGATTATCGAACCCGAGGAAGTATTCGAATACGACCTCTCGGCGCCGCACACGGTCCACTGCGTGCCTGAGGGCAAAATCGTCATCAGCATGCTCGGAAACGCCGACGGCGAACTCCCCGGCGGCTTCCTCCAGCTCGACCAGGACGACTTCTCCATCGACGGTCACTGGGAGGTTGACCGCGGGGACGTGGAAATGCAGTACGACTACTGGTACCAGCCCCGCCACGACGTGATGATTTCGACGGAGTGGGCGGCGCCGAAGACCTACTACCCCGGCTTCGACCTCGACGAAGTCGAGGAGGGCAAATACGGTGACAGCATTCACATCTGGGACTGGCAGACCAAAGAACACAAGCAAACGCTGACCTTCGGCGAGGAAGGACAAATCCCCCTGGAGATTCGCATGCCTCACAACCCGGAGGAGACCCAGGGATACGTCGGCGCGGCGCTCTCCTCGAACATACTTCGCTTTTGGGAGGAGAGCGACGGCGTCTGGGACTGGGAGAAGGTTATCGACATCGAACCGCGCGAACACCCCGACTGGGATATGCCCGTCCCTGGTCTCGTAACAGACATCGTCCTCTCGCTCGACGACCAGTACCTCTTTTTCTCGAACTGGCTGCACGGCGACGTGCGGATGTACGATGTGAGCGACTTCGGGAACCCTCGGCTGGTCGACCAAATCTGGGCCGGCGGCAACTTCGGCGACCGACAGGAAGTACAAGGAACCGAGGTCCGGGGGGCGCCCCAGATGCTCCAACTTTCGCGTGACGGTAAACGCGTCTACTGGACGACGTCCCTGTTCTCCTCGTGGGACAACCAGTTCTACCCTGAGATCGGCGAGAACGGGTCGGTGATGCTGAAGGCGGACGTCTACCCTGACGAGGGACGGATGGAACTCGACGAAGACTTCCTCGTCGACTTCGGCAACGCGCCGGGTGGCCCGGCCCGCGCCCACGAAATCCGCTGGCCGGGCGGCGATTGCACCAGCGATGTCTGGCAGTAGATGGTGACTCACGAGGTACAACTGGAATGGCGCGACGGCCGCGAGGCGGTCATCTCGGTCGCCGAGGACGAAACCATCATCGACGCTACCGAGCGCGCGGACCTCGGCGTCCCCTACGGCTGTCTGTACGGGGCCTGTGGGACCTGTACCGGGCGCCTGCTGGACGGTGACCTCGTCCACGACGAGTGCCCACGTGCGCTGAAACCGCACCACCGACGGGACGGCTACATCCTGCTCTGTGTAGCCGAACCCCGCTCCGACTGCCGAATCGAGGTCGGTGCGAGAGTTCAGGCCGACCTCGTGCCCAATCCGTGGAAATGACGACGCTCCGCCGCCTCACCGTCGTCGCTACGGGGGTCGTGCTGTTCGTTACTGCGGTTACTTGACATCCTCCCCGGCCTGAAGGGCGAGGATTCCCACGGCACCGCGCCGCTGGGGTGGGATGTTTCAGGTTTGTAGCCACCGCGTTGGACGGCTACTGGCTGTGCCAACCAGCCGTTACTCCTATCCCGGTAGGGGATTCGGAGGTACTTTTGCTGACTGCACCCCGAAGTCCCACCACAGAAAGAGGGTGCTTTCTGTGTGGAATCAGGGAATCCCGATACTGTCCGAGTAAGTGGGCGGGCAGGCCGCCTCGGTCGACTAATAGTACGGGATTGGGTGAGTTAAAACAGCCGTCCTGCACATCGAACGTGGTCTGTGGTGGGGTTGTCGGATTCATCCCCGCCGTAAACGGCGGGGCTTTCTCCTCGCACTTCCGTAAACTGCTAGCAGTGCTGGGCGATATCGAGCAGGTCGGTCCAGCGGGCGAACGTCTCACCGTGGTCGGCTTCGTCAAACCGCCAGTATTTCCAAGCGTGGACGAGTTCGTGCCAGACAGTTTTGCTATACTGCTTCCAACCGAACTCCTGATAGGCGTCCCAGGTGAGCCGAATAGTGACCACCTGGGTACCTGGGTCATATTCGGTGACGCCGGCCTGTCGCTGAGCCCGATCGGAGACCTCCGAGTTGATTGAGTCGACGGGGAACTCGTAGAAGTGCTCGGCAGCGACATCGGCCGCGTGCGTTTCCGTCTAATCGAATAGAGCCGATCGGTCTATGAGAGGAAGAGCTAAATAGGACTATTTCATCGGACACCAGTACCTGGTCGGTCTACGCCTTTGGTCGACCTGCCACCCATTATAAAGCCTTTGTAGGTACAACCACTACGAATCCCTCGCTAAGGTGCATTTCATCAGTCACGATGATACAGACAGACCGTGGAGCCGAAAACGACGGTGAATGGTGTGAGAGCTGCGCCGTCCAGACGTCCCACGATGTCTCGATCGAACTCCGCGCAGAAAGTGAGAAAGACAAAAATGCAAAATTCTCGCGCGAACCATATCGCATCACTCGGTGCCAGATGTGCGGCGAAACGACGAGCCAGCGGATGAATAACGTCTAAACGACTCTGGCTTACTCTCTGTCGGAGTCTATCTTGTGGAGTCGCGGTCGGACAATAGAGAAGAGTTGATTCGTCTGCCGGGAAGTCATTTGTTCTCTTCGTGTTTCGTCCCAAGGACGGAGCGAAGCACGGCTTCGTTGCCTCGGCGGAGGCGCTGTGAGAGCGCTTGCTGGCTGATATCGAACTCCGTGGCAAGCTCGGTGAGCGTTACTTGCTGTGGTGATGCAAAATACCCGCGGTTAAGTGCCCGTGCGAGTGCCTCTTGCTGCTTGTCTGTGAGTCCATGGACATTCTGTTGAATGCCATAGTCGCCTAACTCATAGAGCCGAGTCACGTTGAGGACAATATCATAGTTGCGACAGGCATCATGGAACGTCGAGAGATGGTTGTTTGTCGGAAAGAGCAACTGGAACTCCCAATCGTGGTCACTATGTCCGAACGAGTCGAGAATACTGCCACGGCTGTCGGTCAGTGCGTCAAAAAAGGAGCTTGCTGGGACGTCCCATTTGATGGTGTACAGTGTCCGGCAGCCTGTCTGGCCAAGATTTTCGAACGAAAGCACATGGTCGCTGACGCGGATACGCTGTTCGAACGCATCTATGTCACCACCCCAGACCCAACACAGCGGCACAACTTGCTCGCCAATTGGGACAACTTTCTCGAAGTGGATGTACAGCCCTGGGTCAGCAGTGAGGAGTTGGCCAAGCGGGAATCCTTCTGGGTCAAGGACTAACTCGACAATAACCGCCATCTTATCTGTAAAGGGGCGTGAACAACATGAAACTGATGGGCCCAATCCATGATTCCAATATCAACGGGCAAGTGGCCGTCTCGAGTTTTGGAGCAGACTTGGTGATATCGGCTTGTCGTTGGATCGGAGTTTTGTGGTGGTATTACGTCTTGGTCGGGTGCATCCCATTCGAACAATTCAAGATTCATCGTCGGCCCACAGCGCAACATCGCGAGTGAGGCAGTTGCATCTGGATGGACATCGAGACATCGTTCCATTGTTCGACCCTCGGAATCACCGAACGAGCCCTTGCGATAGAGCTCGTCTCAGAGACCGATTACAGTCGCAGCTATGCCGATACCGGTCAGAGCATCGAACTAACAGTCAGTCTCGATTGACGAGGAACTGTTCGACGATGCGAGCTATCCCCCGCCGGATTGTCTCGCTAGCAGTCGAGCGCTCGGCAAGTGTTGACCCCCACATGAGCGGACAGTCAGACAATCCAGTATCCGTCCTCATTCGGTGAGGACAGTCATTAACACAGCGGTCGCCACACCGGTATCAGTCATAAATCTAATAGAGACTGTATATTCCTCTGTCTTAAAATACGGTTAAGTACCGCTCTTTAATAGATATATTTGTTCGGTTTATTGAATTCACGATGCTGGGACAAACGTCACGCACGAAGGAAGACAACGAAGAGGATGTATCGAGTTCTCCGGTCAGTCGTCGAACGTGTTTTCGCCTTACTACAACGGCACTTTCGAGCGTACTGGGTTTTACCAGCGTCTCGGCGGCCCAAGGAGTATCGCGGCAAGCAACATTGACCTACCCTATCCGACCAGGTACGAAGGAAGAAACTACTGTCTACGTGACAGAAGCTCCAAAACCAGGGCCGACAGTGATGATCGTCGGTGGACAACACGGTAACGAGGAGGCCGGATACACCGCCGGTGAGGCTATCACCGACTGGAACATCGACGCTGGGAAGCTCGTACTTATCCCTCGAGCGAACCAGCCTGCTATCCGGCAGGACAGCTACGGTGGCCTCGAAGGCAACCTAAACCGTCACTTTCCGGCTGGAGAACGCCCCGAGTCCGACTTGGCTCGATCTATTTGGAATGTCGTGCTTGAACATCAACCGGATTTCCTTTGGGATCTGCATAGTTCTAAGGGAATTTACAGTGAAGGAACCGGAGTCGGACAAGCCATATTCCCGACTGCAGCAGGTGACGCGGCGACGCAAGCGAACGCACTCAAAGCGTATCTCAATCGAACTGTCGTTGACGACTACCCCAACCGGTATCAGTTCACCGGGTACAATCAGAAGACAGACGGGATGCGGGATATGCTCATTGATAAAATGGGAGCCGATTTGGCAACACCTGCAGCTATCTTCGAGACGACGAGAGATGGTCTTGACTTGGAGATACAGGTCACATTCACGACTGCAGCCGTCCAGCGTTTCCTCGAGCGGTATGGTCTTCTCGAGTCAGGCACCAACCCTTAAATAGTAGATAGTAGTACGATTTCTTTATTCAGACCCGTCTGTGAAACTTGTGGTAAGTGCAGATGAACCACCAATCGTTCGGTTAGAGCGTATTCTTATATGTATGCAGACAGTCTGTCCGCGTACGCCGACATTATGACCCTCCTCGAAATCCTGCTCGGAACTGGACTTGTTGCCGGGGTAGTTATAGCCGGTCTCGTGTATCTGGACTGTGTGCAGCGAGGACTGCCATTCACCAGTCGCCTCGTACGGGCACTCGCCTGTGGTGGGGGCGGTTTCGGTAGTTTTCTCGTCCCATATGTGTTTTCGCAGGAGCTGCAATACTTGTACTTTCAGGTGCTGAAGCCTCGGCCAATAGCGGCTCATCCCCGTGAGTGGCTTACAGTTAGTCTCACGACCGGACTCGTAATCGGAGTCGTACTCGTAAGCCTCTATTTCGCTGGGAGCCGATTCCAGAGCAGGAAGCAGGCCGAAACGCATTAATCGGTGGATTCGAGGTCGGCGTCAGAGTCAGATTCCATTGCACTCTCGTAGCCATCACGTATCTCGTCCTCGAAGAAGTAGACCATGAAGAGTAGTCCGATGAACGGGATGGCGAGCGGGCCGAAGACTACGAATCCCAGTGCAAGGGCGAGGCACGCGACGAAGAGTTTCCAATCGTCACGGCTTACCACGGTGGTCATAAACGTAGTGCCTTACGGAAAATCAAGGAGAAAGCCCCGCCCTTCAGGGCGGGGATGAATCCGACAAACCGTCCACAATCAACCGACGATAGCAGGGTCTAGTCTCCCACGCCAACGCATACTTTTACAAATCATCACTTCGAATAATGCAGTGATGAAGCGAAGCAACCAGTTCAACGTTCGCCCTCGCTCCGAGAAAGAGCGCGAGGTGTTCGTTCGCTGGTTGGACGCTTCTGCGAGTCTCTGGAACGAGACAAACTACGCTCGCCGCCAAGCCTTCCACAACGGTGAAAGCGTCTGGGACGCCGACACTGGCAGTCTCGAAGGCAAGTACAAGGGCGTCCTCAGCAGCTCTGTCGCCCAGCAAATCATCCGAAAGAACAGCGAAGCGTGGCGGTCGTTCCTCTCGCTCAACGAGAAGTACCACGCCGGAAAACTCGATGAGAGGCCGTCACCACCGGGGTACTGGGGCAACGAGGAAGACGGACGGGTACTACGCACCTACGTTCGCAACGACCAGTACACCCTCGAGTACGGCGAACGTTCCCGACTCGAAGTCCCGATCGGTTCCGACCTGAAAGACGAGTACGGATTCGGATACAGGGAACGTCTCCGTCTCGAAGTCGCTGGCGACCCGAAATGGAGTGGCGAGCAAGGCCGACTCGAACTCGTGTACGACGAAACCGCCGAATCGTTCAGGGCTTTCCAACCAGTCACCATCGACGATTCTCGACTGGACTCACCACTGGCTTCGCACGAAGCCGCTCTGGACGTGGGCGCGAACAACCTCGTCGCCTGCACGACGACGACCGGCCAGCAACTCCTGTACGAAGGACGCGACCTCTTCGAGCAGTTCCGCGAAACCGCGGAACGAATCGCACACTACCAGTCACTCCTTGAAGACCAGCGCAAAACCAGCAAGCGCATCGACCGCTTGCACCGCAAGCGCACGAACCGCCGCAACCACGCTCAAGACGCTCTCGTGCGCGACCTCGTGGAACGCCTACACGCCGAGGGCGTCTCGACGCTGTATGTTGGCGACATCGGGGGCGTTCTCTCGACACACTGGTCGCCGGTTGTGAACGAGAAGACGCACAACTTCTGGGCGTACCGCCGATTCATCAACCGCCTCGAAAGCGTCTGCGAGGAGTACGGTATCGCGGTTGCGGATGAGTCCGAGGCGTGGACGAGTCAGGAGTGCCCGGAGTGTGGCGAGCGAGAGGAGACGATTCGACACGAGGATTCGCTGACGTGTCCGTGTGGATTCGAGGGACACGCTGACCTCGTAGCCTCGGAATCGTTCCTGAGACGGCAGACGAATGCGGTTGGGTCGATGGCACGGCCCGTGTACCTCAAGTGGAACAATCACGAATGGCGGGAAGATCATAGCCCGCCCTCCATCGCGGTGGAGACAACGGCCAACGAGGACTACACAGACCAGAGTACCGCATCGAGCGGGAATATCGCTCACGGGGACTCGGACGACTGAGACTCCCACGTGAGGAATCCTCGCCCTTCAGGGCGGGGAGGATGTCAAAATGGTGGTGACTGTGGGGATTTGTGCGTCGAAGAAGACGACGGACAATGCCAGACGACTGTTGCCCGTGTTGTCAGGTGGGTAGTGATGAGATTGGCCGTCCAGGGGCCAAAGACCAGCGTAGTAGTCAACTGCCTCGGGGTCAAGCCCTGAGGCTTGTCAGTGGATTCCCGTTCTACCCGAGTAACTCGGTAGGCCTGAATTGACCGTTCACGTTCAGCGTCCCTGACTTGAGGGCCAGTTGACTGGTGGCCCATCCACCGCGAGACGTCTGCCCACGATGGATACACCCATAATATCGGTTGGCTATGTTCTTCGCCGCGTTGTAATCCGCGTTCACCTCGTACCCACCGTCCTGACACGCGAACTGCTTGTCGTCGCGGTTGTCCTCGTGAGTGAACCTACAGTGCGAGCACCGCTGACTCGTATAGGCAGGATTCACGACGTCCACGAACAACGCCGTGGATTCGACCTTGTACTCCACGAGTTCCACGAACGTCGCGTAGGCCCACTGCTGGAACTTACTGCCGTTCGCAATGGTCTCGCGGATGTGGTCAAGTTTCTCGAAAATGATGCCGTCCACATCTGCTTCTTGGGCTTCTGCGATGAGGTCGTTGGCGCGGTTGTGGAGCCAGTCCAACGACCAATCGCTGAACCTGCTACCGATACTTTGGATGGTGAGGTGAGCCGACCGTGTACCAGTCTGTTGGAGGTGTGCGCGGCGTTGTTCGTACTGGTCGCGTCTGTGGGTGAGGTAGTCCGCTGAACCGATGAAATCGCCTGTGGAAGTGACGGCGAACGCGCCAGTCACGTTCAGGTCAACACCGAGAACCACTCCGTTCTCGCCACCCTCACTACGTGACTCGCTTTCTTGGCGTTCTGTCCCGTCACTCTCGTAGTCGGGATTTTTCAGCGTGACGTGCAGGTAGAACGTGTCGGCCTGGTCGTCGTACTGGAGCGTGCCGTTCGACGCATCCCACGCCTCGCTCTCATAGTAGCGTCCGAACAGCGTGTCCTCGCGTTCACCTTCAGGCGGGAGAACGTATTCGGTGGTGACTCTGCCGTTCGGCGTGGAGAGCGTGGCGTGGTCGTCGTTGAACGTCGCACTCCGCTTGTCGTAGACGACGCTCCACGAGTCAAAGTACGGTTAACTCGTCTTCTCGCCCTGCTCCAACTTCTCGACGCCACTCGTGACGGCTTCGATGGCTCGTCGGATGGCTTTCTGGACGAGGTTGGCGGTGAGGTCGGTTTCCTCGCGCAACTCGTCGTAGAGGGCGTCTTCGGCCTTGCTCTTGTTGGTGATGCAGTCGTCGTCGTAGCGCCACGCCCACTCGCTCGTTCTGTTGGCGCAGTGGAGGAACTGAGTCTTGGTTTGATGGAGGTCGCCACGACACTCCTCGGGTACGTCGAGTTTGATGGGCACGGTGCGTCGTGGCGCGTCGTCCATCCGTGATTCATATTCACAGTTAGTGACTAATAAAAATTTACGTGTGGTGTGGGGAAGTCAGTCTTTCCATCGATCGTGGTTAGTGTCATCGAGTGTCTGCTTCCTCCACGGGGTCAACCCCCGTGGCATCCACCTCGTACCGCCTGTGAAGGGAAGGGAAAGAATACACTACAGCGAGGCTTCAGGCGATCGTTTGAATAACATATCCTTGAACATCTGGTGGAACAGACGTGTATCGAATGACTGGATGATAGTGGTTTGAACGTCATCGCCGGTATCGTTGTTTTTGTCGACTGACAGGTGGCCACGGGTGAGCCCTTCCCGTTCATCGACGTCAACGTGGTACGTCCCCGTCTCTTCGATGAGTTCTGGTGCAATGATCCCAGCCATGAGCCCCGCGTCCGGCTGGGTTGTCAGGTCTCGGCCCAGATTCGCCTCGTTGGATTCGCGAACTGAACTGGCGATCTCCAGGAAGAATGACGCAAGGTCCGTATCGGGACCAGCTTCGATTTCGGCGAGCGTCTCAGCGTCGAACGCAGTATCGCGAACAGTAACCCCCCAGTCGAAGAGAACGATATCAAGTTCGCGCACGACTCTTTTTGCGGCATCCGGATCGACCCAGAAGTTGAACTCGGCGGCGGGCGTAACGTTACCAGGGTAGTTGACGGCCCCGCCCATCACCCATACTTCGTCGAGCAACTCGTTAAGATTCGGTTCTTTCTGCAGCGCGAGCGCAACGTTTGTCAGCGGGGCAATACAGACGAGCGTAAGTTCGCCTGGATTCTCACGTGCCTGTTCAACAATGTAGTCGACAGCATACCGATCGCCGGAGGGAACTCCGGTCTCTGGAAAGAGATCGCCGCCAAGGCCGCCTTCACCGTGCACGTCATCAGCATGCTCGTGCGTTTTCACTAACGGTGTCCGTGCACCCTCGTAGACAGTAACATCGTCAGCAACGCCCGCCAGGTCCAGTGTATACTTGGCGTTTTCTACCATATACTCGAATTCGACGTTGCCCGTACAGATAGTCACGCCCTCAATAGCAATGCGGTCGGAGGTTGCCGCGAGCAAGAGCGCCTGCGTGTCATCACTAGCGGTGTCTGTATCGATAATAACCCGTCGCGTCTCTCTACTCATAAAAGAGCATAAGAAGAGGTTCGACAAGTAACTACTGACCGAAGTCGATGGTCGTGCTATAGCAAGCCTTGGGAAAGATTTGAACTCTCGACCGACGGTTCAACGTCGACGGGTAGATGACTGCGTACGTGACCGTCGCCGGTGGAACGGTCGGACCAGCACCGAACGCTGGCCAGCGTTCTGTCGAACCGGTTCCCCTGGCCGGATCCGGCAGTTGCACGAAGGATTCCCTCGTCGCATGGTCTACGACCATTAGTACCTCTACGACGGATCCGAGTCGTTCAGACGGTTTCACGAGACAACTGACGAAATCGTCCGGCTACAGTCAAGACTTTGTTAGGACGCTACAGTTCCGAGCGGGTTCGCCGGCTGTACCGATAGCGAACCCGCAAGTTTCCTCCGTAGTTTGGTAGCCGAATTCCAACGGAGGAATCCTCGCGCTAAAGTGCGAGGAGGATGTCAGGACCAGCCTCTGAGTTCACGGACTGGATTCCGGTCTCGCCCCTTTTCGACTCGTTCTTGCTCCGCTTCGACTACTGCCTGGCCAACGCCGTCCGAAACCTCCGATAGCACCGTTCCCGATGGATCTGCAACGAGGCTCAGCCCCGCATGATCGCGTCCACGCTGGTCCCCAGCGTGATTCGACCCGACGACGTAGTACGGGCCGTCGAGCGCTCGGGCCCGGAGTAGAAGACGCCAATCTGTCGCGTAGCTGGTGCGCCAGGCGGCCGACACCGCAAGAACGTCACAGCCTTCGCGAGAATAATCGAGACCCACTTCCGGGAAGTTGAGGTCGTAGCAGAGCGCAAGACCGACAGTCCCGATACGCGTCTCCACTGTCGTTAGACCATCGCCAGTGGCGAACACGTCCGCCTCGTCGCCCCATGGGTGCTGCTTTCTGTAGGTGTCACGCACGCCGTCACCGTCCACCACGACAAGACTGTTGTACAGTTGTTCGCCGTCGCGCTCCGGAAGCCCGGCAATGAGGGTTACGTCGTGTTCTGCAGCGAGAGGGACGAGCCGATCCGTCAGGTCCCCCGGAATCGAGGTCGCTTGGTCTCGAGCAACATCGAGATCGTACCCCGTTACACAGAGTTCGGGGAGGACGGCGACAGCGACCCTAGATGGGAGACTGACGAGAGTCTGCTCGATTGTGTCGAGATTGCCGGCGACGTCGCCAACGGCCGGTTCGAACTGGCAGGCAGCAACGTGCTGGTTCTCGGTCATAGGTATCATGGCACGCCACGACCACTTTAGTTTGTCCGAACACATGTCCACCGCTTTTTGCCCTAAAACCCGCGCCATGTTCGAGTGAACGTACATCCCGCTTGCGGGACACGGACGACCATGAGCGCAGACGGAGATCAGGGACGGGGAGTGGTTCCAACTGAACTCGCAGGCCTTGACGGAGAAGCCGACTTCGGCGAGACGGCCCAAACGCTGTACGCGACAGACGCGAGCATCTACCGAGTTGAACCCGCCGGCGTCGTCTGGCCGGCCTCAGCTACGGACGTCCAACGGACGCTCAGGTTCGCTCGCGACGCCGGGACCAGCGTGGTTGCTCGCGGAGCTGGATCGAGTCTCACCGGAAACGCAGTCGGCGAAGGAATCGTTCTCGACTGCTCGCGCCACTTCGACGAGATAGTGTCGATCGACCCCGAAGCACAGACGGTTACGGTCCAGCCTGGCGTCGTTCTCGCCGAATTGAACGACACCCTGGCCGAGCACGGGCTGTACTTCCCGCCGGACCCGAGTACGTCGACCACCTGCACCGTCGGCGGCATGGTCGCTAACGACGCGGCCGGCCCCCACTCGGTCCGGCACGGAACGACTCGGGACAACGTCAACCAGGTTGAGTGTCTTCTCCCAGACGGCACTGCCGGGACGTTCGAACGGGTGGACGGCGAGCGACTCGACGCCGAGCTCGCCCGTGACGACCGTGTCGGAGACCTCTACCGGACTGTTGTCGACCTCGCGGGCGAGCATGCCGACGAGATCGATCATCGCTATCCCGACGTTGACCGCAACTCCAGCGGCTATGACCTCGAATCGTGCGTCGCCAGCGACGGTTCGTGGGTCGACCTCTCGAACCTCCTTGTTGGAAGCGAGGGAACCCTCGGCATCGTCACCGAGGTAACCCTCGAACTGACTGAGCGTCCGGAGACACGAGCGGCTGCGCTGATATTCTACGACGATGTGCGAGGCGCCGCCGACGCAGTGACCGACGCGCTGACTGCGGACCCGAGCGCGGTTGAACTCGTGGACGACGCCGTATTGGAGCACGCCCGCGAGGCATGGGGCATCGACCTCGTCCCTGCAGCGGCCGGGGCCGCATTACTCGTCGAGGTCGAATGCGACGCAAGCGAGCAAGACCGTCGCCTCGACGAGGTGGTCGTCGCCGGTCGAACCGAGACCACCGTCGCCGTTGAACGCGCAGTTGCCGACGAGAAACAGGACCGACTGTGGAGGGTTCGGAAAGCGTCGAATCCACTACTCAACCGGCGTCCGGACGACGAGCAAGCGCTCTCGTTCGTAGAAGACGCGGCGATTCCGCCCGAGAAACTGCCGGCATACCTCGACCGCGTGGCCGACATCCTCGCCGACCACGGTCTCGACGCCAGCGTGTTCGGCCACGCTGGCCAGGGCGTCCTCCACGTCAAACCGTTCCTGGATCTCAAGAATGAGGCAGACCGCGAGCGCCTCCAGTCGGTCTCCGACGCGGTCCACGACGTGGTGCTCGACGTAGGCGGTGCGGTCTCCGGTGAACACGGTGATGGCCGTCTGCGTTCCGAGTACCTTCCTGAGATGTACGGTGAAACGCTGTACGAGGCGTTCAAGACAATCAAGCGAACTGTCGACCCTGAGGACGTCTGTAATCCGACGAAAGTCGTCCCGGATTCTACGGGTGAACTCGCTCACGTCGCCGAGGCCCTCCGATACGACGACTACGACCCGCAGGATGTCGAGACGATGCTCGATTTCGACGACGAACATGGATTCGGTTCGCTCGTTGAGCAGTGCAACGGCTGCTCAAAATGCCGGACGGCCGAGGGCGGCGTGATGTGTCCGTCCTACCGGGCAACGGGTGAGGAAGTCACGAGCACCCGGGGACGGGCGAACGCACTCCGGGACGCGATCGACGGTGAACTCGGTGAGGATGCGTTGACGAGCGACTGGTTCCAGGAAGAGGTCCTTGATTTGTGTCTCTCGTGTAAAGCCTGCGAGACGGAGTGTCCGACCGGCGTCGACATGGCGAAACTGAAGACGGAGGCCAAACACCAGAAACACGAGGAGGACGGTGTTCCGCTCTCCGCCCGTCTGTTCGGCAACGTTCGGACGCTGAACCGAGTCGGAAGCGCTCTCGCACCGGTTGCGAATCAGCTCGTCGAGTTCGGACTGGGACGCGTCGTCGCGGAGAAGACACTTGGTATCGACCGGCGACGGAGCCTCCCCGAATTCGCCAGCGAGTCATTACTCGACAGGGTGGCCGCTCGCGATGCCAAGCCGACTGCCGGTGACCGTGGGACGGTCGTTCTCTACCCCGATTGCTACACGACGTACAACCACCCGGCGGTCGGGATGGCAGTGGTCCGCGTCCTCGAAGAACTGGGCTACGCCGTCGACATCCAGGATGTGAACTGCTGTGGTCGTCCCGCCCTCTCGCAAGGCATGGTTGAGACGGCGCAAGCGGACGCCGCCGAAAACATTGAAACACTTCGGGAGAGAGCCGAGGACGTGCCAGTACTCAGCCTCGAACCGTCCTGTGCCAGCGCACTGGAGGAATACGACGACCTCGTCGCCGACCCAGCCCCGGTGTCTGACACGGCCGACACAGTGGCTGGATTCCTCTTCGACGAGGTCGTAACCGGCGACCTCTCGCTATCCGAGGAGGCTGACCGGTCAGTGGCCTATCACAGCCACTGTCACGCCACAGCCCGCGGCCGTGACCACGCGCCTGTCGGACTGCTCCGACAAGTTGGCTACGACGTGACGCCAGTTGATGCAACCTGCTGTGGGATGGCTGGTGCGTTCGGCTATGAGACGGACCACTACGAGCTCTCGATGGATCTCGGCACTAACCTCGCGGCGAAACTCGACGAGGTAGACGCCGATGTAGTCGCTGCGAGCGGTGCCTCCTGTAGCCAGCAACTCAGCGACTGCGACGTCGAAACGCGCCATCCCATGGAACTGCTGGCGGAGGTGGTGGCGTGAGCGAGCACTGCGCGGGGATGGAATGCCGTCAGAACAGTGCGGCGGTGGTGGTGACATGACCGACACCGACCTGCTCGCCGGGGCTGTCGACCTGCACGTCCATACCGCCCCGGACCTCGTCGACCGATTCGAGAGCGACGTCGATCTGGCACGTGACGCCCGCGAGGCCGGGATGCGTGGCGTCGTCGTCAAAAGTCACGTCGTCCCGACAGCGGGGCGCGTCGACCTGGTGAACGAGGCGGTCGGCGACGACGTGCTCTACGGCGGTATCGCGTGCAATGGCACTGTCGGCGGCCTGAACCGTGACGCCGTGGAGACGGCGCTCGAACTTGGTGCTGAAATCGTCTGGCTTCCAACGGCGTGGAGCGCGAACCACGCCTCGCAGGCACGTGAAGCGGGCGTCGACCGGTTCGTCGGCCAGCGTGTTCCGGATGCAGACGAGGACATCCCAGTGGCCGTTGATGGCGAAGTAACAGCGGCAACCCGGACGATAATCGAGCTGGTCGCAGAGTACGACGCCGTCGTCGGGACCGGCCACGCCTCACCGGCCGAGGTAGAGACTGTCGCCGCGGCTTGCGCTGATGCGGATACTGCGTGTCTCGTGAATCATCCCTGCTTTCGGGTCGTCGATGTCTCGCTCGACCGGCAAGAACGACTCGCCGACCTCGGTGCAGTTATGGAGTACTGCGCGTACTCAATCCAGGGCACCGAAGGCCATACGGTCGACCGCGTCGCCGAGGCAATCGAACGCGTCGGCGCCGAGAATGCGGTGCTTGCGACCGATTACGGTCAGGCCGAGAATCCGTCGGTGCCGGGACTACGGGCGTTCGCAGAAGACGTTGTCGACGCAGGCGTTTCTCGCAAGATGGTGCGGCGTTGTCTCGCTGAAACGCCCGCCGACCTCCTCGGTCTCGATTGACGTCGCCATATCCACCCGCACTTCAATCGTTTACACGTTGTCGTCAAACCTCATGAGTAGTATCCCCACAACCTTCAGTCGCAATGCCAGACTATCCCGTCGTCAACGGACACCACCACCTCGGCAACGAAAACGCAGAGCAAGACCGCACGTTCGAGTGGTCCGAGAGCGTCGCCCAGATTATCGATGCGATGGACGAGAACAAAGTCGACGCAACCATCCTTCAGCCACTCGGCGGCGAGACTGACAAGTCCGTCTCGGAGGTCCACGACCAAATCTACGAGGCGAGTCAAGAATACCCCGGACGTATCTTCGGGACCGCCGCTACCAACCCCCATCTCGGCTCCGAATTCGTTCACGAAGAAATAACGCGCTGCGTGCAGGAACTCGACTTCAAATTCGTCAAACTTCACACGCTCGCCTGGGGCGTCGACCCCACCTCCGACATCGCGTACGATGTCTACGATGCCTGTGTGGAAAACGACGTTCCTGTGATGGTCCACACCGGGCCGCACGGAATGCCGTTCTCCGTCCCTGGTATGTACATGGACGTCGCCGACGACTACCCCGACCTGCCTATTATTTTCGCACACATGGGTGGGGCGTACACGCTCACCCAGGAGGCCATCCAGATGGCCGACCGCTGGGACAACATCTACCTCGACACCACGCTCGCGATGAACATGTACATTCGTCGCGCGATGGAGCGCGTCGGTGCAGAGAAACTCATCATGGCCGCCGAACACTCCTCGAACATCCCGGTCGCGCTCGAGAAAATCAACTGCATCGGGGCCGACGAGGAGCAGAAGGCGAAAATACTCGGCCAGAACGCCATCGACCTCTACGACCTCGACGTCGACAAGCAAGATTGGGAGGAGGTCGAGACCGCAGCCACTGACGACGACTGACCGCGGCCACACTCGCTGGTCTACCATCCGTTCAGCTCCCACTCCTCGATTTCCCGATGTCCACCGACGCTGCCATTTCATACATCCACGACGCGACGCTCAACGACTTCGCCGGTGAGCCGCTCGACCATCTCCGAGCACGAGTGCTAGACACGCTCGCAGCCGCGACCGCCGGTTTCCAACTCTCGACAGCAGACGTCGCCAGAACGTACGCGGCCGAGTACCACGACGGCGACACCGCGACACTGCTCGACGAGGCAGACGAAACCCTCTCGGAACAGGGCGCGACATTCGTCAACGCGACGGCGGCGAACGCCCTGGATGTCGACGACGGCCACCGCGACGTGAAGGGGCATCCCGCCGCAGTAGTCGTCCCACCCGCGCTCGCTACGGCAGAGGCGACCGACGCATCCATCGGCGAGTTCCTCACCGCCGTCGGCGTTGGCTACGAACTCGCGGTCCGAGCCGGCCTCGGTATCCACGCAACCGACGGTGTCTACACCGGTACCGGGTCGTGGGGCGCAGTCGGTGCCGCCGCTGCAGTGGCGCGGCTCCGGAACCTCAACCGGGAGACGACGGCCGCAGCCCTCGGAACTGCAGAATACCACGCGCCACGAACCCCCATCATGCGCGGCGTGGAGCAGCCTGGGATGACCAAAGACGGCATCGGCTGGGGCGCGTACGCCGGACTAGCCGCGGTCGACCTCGCGGCGACCGAGTTCACCGCCGCCGGAACCGTCTTCGACGAGACGAACGTCACTATGACCGACGACCTCGGCGACCGCTTCTATTTGACATCGGGCTACCTCAAACCCTACCCGTGCTGTCGATGGGCCCACCCCGGCGTCGAGGCGGCCCTCGACCTCCGCGAGGCACACGACGTCGACCCCACGTCGGTCGAGACAGTCCGAGTGCATACGTTCGAGGCAGCAACGCACCTACACACCCGGCACCCTGATACCGTCGAAGCCGCTGAGTACTCGTATCCGTATCCCCTCGCCGCTGCACTGCACAACGGCGAGTTCACACCGGCTGAACTCGACGACGACCAGCGCGAGAACCCCACGATCCGTGCGCTCGCCGATCGTGTCGAACTGGTCGTCGATGACGACCTCGAGAATCGTTTTCCCTCGGAGTGTCTCGCCCGGGTCGAACTCATCATGAACGACGGTTGCATCCTCACCTCAGGCGTGACCCGGGCGCGGGGTGCACGAGAACGGCCGCTCCCGCCTGCCGAGCGTCGAGCGAAAGCGGCCGACCTGTTTGGATTGACGCTCCCGCGGGAGACCGTCGACCATGTTGAAAGCGCACTCGGGAAACCAGCGACCACTGTCGCAACCCTCCTCAAGCCGTGGCGGCAGATAGGCGAGACGACAGGTCACGGAGAAGTTTAATACTCCGGCCGTTAGCGTATCGACAATGCTCACCGCCAAGGTCTGTGTCCGGTACGAGGAAGACTGGACTGCTCAACTTGCTCGATATAATGCCTTTGCGGAGTTTCTCGCGTCGACGTTCCGGAATCGGCGGTATATCGGTATTATGGCGCTGGAGACGGACGACATGGACGCGTCGCTGGCAGTTATCGAGGACCACCAAGCTACGGACGAGGTCGACGTTCTCGAGCGCTACGAACTCAAGCATGCTGACCGGGAGTCAGCGACGTTGTTCGTCCGTGGGTCGCTCACTGAATTCACGCCACTGCAGACGCTGCTCTATGAGGGGTTTCTCCCGATTGGTCCGACCAAGCTGGAAGACGGACGTGAGTGCTTCGACTTGTTGTTGAACGACCGCGAAGAGCTCTCGAAGGCGACGGAGGTGCTTTCCGAATTCGGCCCAGTCGCTGTTGAACGCATCTCCAACGAGTTCAATCGGCAGGTAACTCCGAGTACGGCGGAGTGGCAGGAACTCCTGGGCTCTATTCCACCCCGCCAGCGCGAACTACTCACGCTCGCGCTTCAGGAAGGCTACTTCGACATTCCTCGTGAGACTACTTTGGAGGAGCTCGCTGCGAAGATGGACATTACGAAAACGACTGCCTCCAACCATCTCCGGAAAGCCGAGCGGTCCCTGATGAAATTTTTGGTGACGTACGTCAATCTCGCGGCGGATGATAGCTGACTTATAGCCGTCCATATGTGGGACAGTCAAATGATGTTGCTGTCGGTTTATCTCCAGGTATGAGCAGCACCGTCTTATTGCCGGTGAAGAATCATGCCCCGTGGGCGAGGAAAGTGGCGGAGACGGTTCGCGAGGTCGAAGACGAGGATGCGGAGCCGGTCGTCTTGCACGTCTTCGACGAGGCGGAGTTGGCGTCGACACGCGCCAATCTCGATGATTCTGATGGGCTTTCGGTCGACGACCTTGCCTCGCGGAAGTCCGGTGTTGGTGCGGCCGTCGATGTCTTGACTGATGGTGGACTTGATGCGACATCGCGTGGCATCCGTCGGGACGATCGGACGGCCGACGCTATCCTCGATGTCGCCGAATCGGCCGACGCTGACCGTGTTTATCTTTACGGCCGGAAGCGAAGCCCGGCTGGGAAAGCCGTCTTCGGAAGTACTGTCCAACGAGTCGTCCTCAATGCCAGGATCCCAGTGACCATCGTCCCGCCGGGACCAGCGTGACCGATGTACTTAAAGACCAAGACTTGTTTGTGCCAATCGTTAATCGGGATATGCCGACTACGTTGAGCCAGGTATGCCAAGGAAGACCACACGGCGGAAAACACTTCAGAAATCAGGGGCGATAGCCGGCCTGGCCGGCATAGCATCAACAGCAGGGTGTGCAACCATTCTTGGCGGCGGTGGAAGTAGCTCCGGCTCCGTCACCGTCTCTTCGAAGTCGTTCACAGAACAGAAGGTGCTCGGCTATCTCACGCTGGAGGCAATCAAACAGAACACCGACATCGACGTGAATGACAAAATCGGCCTCGGCGGCACCGTCACGAACTTCGAGGCGCTCAAGAACGAAGAGACCGACGTCTACTGGGAGTACACGGGAACGGCCTGGGCAACCCTCAAACCCCAGCACGACAAGGTCATCACCGACCCACAAAAAATCTACAACAAGGTCAAGTCGGAATTCGAGAACGAGTACGACATCACCTTCCTCAAACGCGCACCGTTCAACAACACCTACGTCTTACTCACCCGCAGCAAGTGGTCCGAACAGAAAGGAATCACATCCGTCTCTGACTTCGCGAAATGGGTGAAGAACGGTCACACGAACAAGACCGTCGTTATGAACGCCGAATTCGAGAAGCGAGACGACGGCTGGCCCGGCGTGACCAAGCACTACGATTTCGCGAACGCAGCAAAGAAACTGAACATCAAGAACGTTAGCTCATCGTTGACGTACCAAGTCGTCGGCAACGGACAGGCCATCCTCGGAAGCGGATTCAATACGAACCCAAAAATCGTAAAGCACGATCTCACCTCCCTGAAAGACGACAAGGGATTCTTCCCGGTGTACAATCCCGCCCCGATGACCAGACAAGCCGTCATCGATGAGAACTCAGCGATCAAGAAACCGCTGAATCAGGTCGCGAACTCCCTCAGCACCGATACAATCCGGAACCTGAACAAGAAAGTCTCTATCGAACAGAAGAACGCTCGAACCGTCGCCAAGAACCACCTGAAGGACGAAGGAATCATCTAGCGTCATGGCTGTTAACGCCCTCGTACTGAGCGGCGACTCCGCCGTGGTCCTGCTCGGGTTCTTGGGCGAGCTGGTGCAGTACTTCGCGGACAACCAGCAATCGCTGTTGAGCCATACAGTCGACCACGCAATCCTCGTCGCCCGAGCGCTCATCGTCGCTGTCCCGCTCGGAATCACCCTTGGCACCCTCATCACTTACAACGACCGCCTCGCAACGGTGGTCCTCTGGCTGGCCGGCATCATGATGACGATTCCGTCACTCGCCCTGTTCGCGCTCCTCATCCCGTCGCTCGGAACTGGCTCACCACCGGTCGTCATGGGACTTATTCTGTACACACAACTCCCCCTCGTCCGGAACACGTACGTCGGACTGACCGGAGTCGACCAGTCAGCCATCGAAGCGGGCGAGGGACTGGGAATGTCGAAGTTCCAGCGCCTCCGCAAGATTCAGCTTCCGATGGCGCTCCCAGTCGTCATGTCCGGGCTGCGCAACGCGATCGTGCTGCTCGTCGGCATCGCAGCTATCGGCGAGGTCGTCAACGCCGGTGGACTCGGCGCCCCGATATTCGACGGCTACCGGAGCGGGAATACGGTCCAAATCGTCGGAGCGACGATAGCGCTCGCCCTGCTCACGCTCGCCGTCGACTACGTTCTGGGAGTCGTTGAGCAGCTGTTGCGCCTGCGCAACGGTGAGGAAATAGAACCGAACCTCGGGACCCGCGGCGTCCACGGACTTGCTCGGCTCGCACCCTCGCGAGTCCCATCGGACGAGGACACCGAGAGTACCCCAGCCTCCACACGTTCACGATCATGATAGAGTTTGACAACGTCACCAAAGTGTACTCCGACGGTACCGTCGCCATCGAAGACATCAATTTCGAGGTCGAAGAAGGGACGACGACAGTGCTAGTAGGGCCCTCCGGATGCGGGAAGACGACGACGATGAAACTCGTCAATCGCCTCATCGACCCCACTGAAGGAACCGTCTACTTCGACGGTACCGATATCACGGAGATGGACGAGATCGAACTACGGCGAGACATCGGCTATGTCATCCAAGAGATCGGCCTGTTCGATCATATGACCGTCGCCGAAAACGTCGGCACAGTGCCGAACCTCAAGGGCTGGGACGACGACCGCATTCGAGAACGCGTCCACGAACTTCTCGACCTCATGGACCTCCCGGCAGAAGAGTACGCCAACCAGCACCCGACGGAGCTATCGGGAGGACAACGCCAGCGCGTCGGCGTCGCCCGGGCACTTGCGGCTGACCCCGATGTCATGCTAATGGACGAGCCGTTCGGCGCGCTCGACCCCATTACGCGTGAAGAACTGCAGGACGAGTTCCTCGACATCCAGTCAGAACTCGACGTGACCATCCTGTTCGTCACCCACGACATGGAGGAAGCGCTCAAGATGGGCGACCGCATCGCTATCTTCGACGTCGGCGAACTCGTCCAGTACGACACACCACAGAACATCTTAGAGACCCCGAAGAACGACTTCGTTCGCGACTTCATCGGCCAGGATCGCGAACTCATGAAACTGCAGGTTACGCTGGTCGAGAACGTGATGCGCGAGACCGACGATACGTCAGTGCCCGACGTCGAGCCAGTCTCCCCCTCTGACACCGCCCATATCGCGCTCTCACGGCTGCTGGAGACCAACGACGACCGACTCCCAGTCGCCAAGAATGGACGAGTAGTTGGCGTCGTCGAAGAATCGGACCTCCAGGGAACCAGCGATCCGACGCGGAGGTCAGTCTAACATGACGACACCACTCCTTCCCCTCGGGATTCTCGGCGAACTCCCCGGAGCCTACGAGTTCCTCGTAAACAACTGGGATAAGTTCCTTACTGTGCTCTGGACTCACATCAAGCTCGTGTTGGTCTCAGAGCTACTGGCGATACTCGTCGCCGTGCCGCTCGGCATCGCAGCAACGCGGTTCCCTCGCGCGAAGTCGACCATCGAGGGGTTCGGAAACACTGCCCAGACTGTACCGACCATCGCAATCATCTTCATCATCATGCCTATCACCGGCATCGGCTTCACGACGGCCGTCATCGGCCTCTTCACGTACGCGCTACTGCCGATTCTGACAAACACTATCGCGGGAATCGAGGACGTCGACGATGCTATCGTCGAGGCGGCGCGCGGAATGGGAATGACTGAAATCGATATCCTGCGGAAAATCCAGCTTCCACTGGCTGTCCCGGTCATCTTCGCCGGCATCCGGACGAGTTCGGTCATCGGCGTGGGGACCGCCTATCTCGCCTTCTTCGTCGGAGGGGGCGGTCTCGGTACCTGGGTCATGCAAGGTATCAAACTCTATAACATGGAGATGGCGCTCGCTGGCGCAATTCCCGGCGCCTTACTCGCTATCACACTCGACTCCGGGTTTGCTCTCTTAGAACGATATCTTGGAGGAGAAGTCGCGCAGTCAGATGACCTCACGAACGTCGGTGCATAACAGTCTCTTTCACTCAAAGCTGAAAAACTCCCGAAGGCTCAGATAACAGGTTTGCAGTATCCTCTCCTCTGGCTGTAAATCGTACTCTCGGTCAGCGTATTCCGAGCCCGTGCGGTGGTACAGCTTAGCTTCGACGCTCTCAACCAGATTAACATGAGAGCTACAACACCTCCGCTCGAGTAATCTCGTTCAGCATTTTCGAGGGGGAGCCTCCGACCTCAAGGAGCGAACGAAGTGAGCGAGTAGGTCGGGGCGGAAACCGACACGGTTCGACACAACCAGCACACTCCGACCAACCGACTCCCGGATCTTTAAGAACCGCCGATCCTACATCTGAAATATGGAGGTCCGGCGTACCGCGCCCGTCAAACTCGCCGTCCCCGACGAGCGACGCGACGACCTCCACGAATCCGCCCGACAATTCCTTCACTGCGCCAACCGCGCCGCCGAGTTCTGTTGGGCCGACGACTCCTACACCGAGTGCGTCACGGCCAACACGACCGCACGCGACGCGCTCTACGACGAACTCCGCGACGAAACCGACCTCACCGCGAACCTCGTTCAAGAAGCCATCCGACGCGCCGTACAAGCCGTCAAAGGATGCGTCGAACGGTGGAAAAACGGGGAACGGGTGAGCCAACCGGAGTTCACGTCGTGGAGCATACTCTACGACAAACGGAGCGCAACGTTCTACCGGAACAAAGTCTCACTCTCGACTGTCAACGGTCGTGTCGAGTGCGACTTTGACCTTCCCTCGGACAGCCCGACGCCGTACGAGCGGTACGTGCTGTCCGAGGAGTTCGAGTTCCGAGCAAGTACGCTCCAGTACGACGAAGTGGATGACGAGTTCTACTTCCACATCACCACGCGGAAGTACGACTCCGAAGGAGACGACGCAGACGACGCAGATATTTCGGAAGATACCGAGCACCAAACAGTCCTCGGTATCGACCTCGGCGTCAACAGTCTCGCCATCTCCTCCACCGGGCACTTCTGGCAAGGAGACGACTACGACCACTGGATACAGGAGTTCGAGAAGCGACGTGGGGAGATGCAACAGCGCGGGACGCAAGCCGCGCATAACGCCTTGCTTCGACTCGGCAAGCGCGAAGAAGCATGGCGAAAACAGTCCATCCACACCGTCGCCAACGAACTCGTCTCGGAAGCTGTTGAACGCGATTGCGACGTTATCGTGTTCGAGGACCTGACCGACATCCGAGAGCGGCTTCCGCAGGCGAAGTGGCACCACATCTGGGCGTTCCGACGCCTGTATGAGTATGTCTCCTACAAGGCCCCAGAACGCGGTGTCTCCGTGGAACTAGTCGAGCCGAACCACACGTCCCAACGCTGTTCTCGAACGGACTGTGGGTTCACGCACGACGACAACCGCTACGGGGAACACTTCGAGTGCCAGAAGTGCGGCTACGATGTGAACGCGGACTACAACGCTGCGAAGAACATCGGGCTACGGTACGCCCGGAAGCGAACACACAGACTCCGTTCCTCGCCCAAGTCGGGGGGCGGAGACGCAGAAGTAGACCTGCGTATAAATGGTGGGACATTGAACGGCGAGAGTTACCAGCAGATTGCTGGCGACTGATTGCCGGGAGTCCACATCAAAGCCCACCCTCAAGGACTGAGGCGCGTAGCGCCGAGGGAGTAGGGTGGGGTAGTTTACTGTGGACACCCTGGACACCGATTGTGTTTCATCTTCTAGTAAATATCCAACGTCGCTCTCATCTCGAATGGGGGGAAGAAAGATTGAGAAGAGGCAATCTGTGTGCTGGGACTTCGTCGCCGGTGGGGTTTCGAAGTGCAGGACGTCGCCCTGTTGATTTTCGACCTCGATTACCGGAAACGGACATCTCTAGGAACAGGATTCGTCGTACAGCGTGACGGACTCCAGACTACGGACGGCCGCCGACGGTTGTCGCGTCCGGCACGTCGCGCCGAGCGAGCTTCTCTCGACCGTAGACCGCAATTATTGCGGAAGCGATGATCACGTACACCGCCAAGTGGACCGCGGTAACGACGCCGACCGCACCTTCGTCGATGACTCCCTCCACGAAGATTTGGTCGGGTGCTAGTGGGATGATCACGTCTGCCGTGTTGGCCATGGCATGGAGGACCATCGGAAGCAGCACGCTACCCGTGCTGTTGTAGATCCACGCGAGGATGACCGAGAGCGTCAGGATGCCGCCGAACCAGCCGATCTGGTTGACGAGCGGGAAGCTGGAGTGGGGGGTGACGGGAATGACAAAGTACGGGAGGTGCCAGACCGCCCAGACGACGCCGATGACCAGACTCCCGCATAGTGCACCGTACTGGTCGTTGAGCCGGGGCTGTGCGAATCCACGCCAACCGGGCTCCTCGTTCAGGCCGCCGCTGAAAACCATCGAGAACAGGAACAGGCCCACGAACAGGAGTGGGGACGGGAGCTCCTGGCCGAGGTCGACCGGTCCTCCGGCGGCGACGATGCCGAGAGTGATTATCACTGCCGCGATGATGGGGAGACCAAGTGCGACGGCCCACCACTGCCAGCCAACCCGCCAGTCTGTGATTTGAGCTGCCCAGGCCCGGACATCGTCGCCCTGCAACCAAGTGACTGTGGCGGCGCTTACCGGCGGGCCGAAACTCCCGAGGAAGATCAGGATAGCGGCGGGCCAACTTGGTTCCATGAACGCCGCAGGGGCCGAGATGAGCCACGTATATACGTACGCACCAACGAAGAACGCTGTGACCGGATAGTCGTCAACGAGCGGTAAACGGCTGTCAACCATAGCCGGCGATACGCGCTCATAGCAGAAAAACATTAAACGAATGAAGATTATTCGTTGTCTCACCTAATCAGGGGATTTTTGACTTGTGTCGATGTACCTTATAGAAATGGGTCCGGGAGGATACGACGCGACGCTGTCCGGCCGACGACTCAAAGTATGAAATCATGGTTTCAGTAGTCGAACCGTTCGTTCAGGTTGTCGGCGAAAACCCCCTAATTCAGGGGTTCGTCGGCGGAATCGTTATCGCGGTATTGAACCTGTTTGGAGCGTCACTGGTGCTCGTCTGGAGGAATCCTTCGGAGCGTGCGCTCGATGGCGCGCTCGGATTCGCGGCCGGTGTGATGCTCGCTGCAGCCTTCACAAGTCTCATCATCCCAGGAATCGAGCAGTACTCTGGTGGAAATCCGATTCCCACGCTTGTGGGTATCGTGCTCGGCGTTGTCTTTCTTGATCAAGCCGACAGGCTCGTTCCACACGCACATTATCTGCTGACCGGAAGCACGCGAGCGGATGAGGCTGACCCAAGCACGTCTCTCCCTCTCGATAACGAGCGACTGAAGCCCGTAATCCTGTTCATCTTGGCGATCACGCTCCACAACATGCCCGAGGGGCTAGCTGTGGGTGTCGGCTTCGGCTCCGGCGACATCGAGAACGCGGTTCCGCTCATGCTCGCTATCGGCATCCAAAATATTCCTGAAGGACTTGCGGTCTCGGTGGCCGCAATCAATGCCGGGTTGGATCGCCGCTTTTACGCAGTCTTTGCCGGGGTGCGTTCAGGTATCATTGAAATCCCACTTGCGGTGCTGGGTGCACTGGCAGTGAGCGCCGTCAAGCCATTACTTCCGTACTCGATGGGCTTCGCCGCGGGGGCAATGCTCTTTGTCATCTCCGACGAGATCATCCCTGAAACCCATATCCGTGGGTACGAGCGAGTTGCTACACTCGGAGTAATGGCTGGCGTGGTCGTGATGCTTTATCTCGATATCAGCCTGGGATAGAGTGCACGCTTATCAGATACTTGACTGCCATCCGTGAATTGATATAGTTCTTCAATTGAGTCAGCGGTGTGTATGAGTGAGGATTCATTCTTCAAATCCACTGGGTCTCCACGGACACACCAGCTGCACCTGTCTACTTGTGTATCCAGTCTGTAGTAGTAGTATGTTCGATCAGATTCTCTTCCCGACCGATGGAGGTGACGGCGCGACAGTTGCGTTCGACCACGTTCTCGATATCGCAACCGCTCATGATGCGACGGCCCACATTGTTAATGTTGCTGATACGACTCAGATGAGTACCACTCGGATACAGGGTAAGGTTGTCGATACCCTCGAACAAGAAGGCGAGCAGATTGTTCACGAGACTGCTGACCGTGCAAAACAACGAGGGGTCACAACTGTCACCGAGGTCGTTCAGGGCGAACCGTATAGAACAATCATCGATTACGCTGACTTACACAATGTCGATCTTATCGTCATGCCGACTCACGGACGCCAGGGGCTCGAACGGTTCCTCCTCGGCAGCACCACCGAGCGCGTAGTCAGGAGAGCAAACGTTCCGGTGCTCACGATTCGGCCAGACGACGACAGCACGATCGAGTATCCGTACCAGAACGTCCTGGTCCCGACCGACGGTAGCGACTGTGCGAATCAAGCGCTCGCGATGGGGGTGGACGTAGCGAAGGCGGATGGGGCAGCATTTCACCTCTTGTCTGTGATCGCTATTGCAAGTCTCGGTGTCGACGTACGGAGCGACCTTCAGATGTCAGCCTTGGAGGAGCAGGCAGACGAACTGATCGAGGACGCACGAGCATTTGCGGAGACCGCTGGCGTCGAATCAATTTCCAGGTCAGTCGAACACGGACCGTCAATCCATCGAGCGATTCTGTCGTATATCGACGAGCACGACGTCGACCTCGTCGTCGTCGGAACACATGGCCGGACAGGCTTTGATCGATATGTACTGGGCAGTGTCACCGAATACCTCATTCGAACGTCTCCGATACCGGTGTTGACGGTTCGAGAACCGGACAGTAGTCATGTATGATACTATGTGTGCTAATCTGGGAGGACGATAAGTGACGTTCGCTCCGACCGAACCGATCACGTTCGAACCCGCTGCGAAGCGGATTGAACGCCGAACAATACAGAGCCAGACAGTATCGAATTTCCGTTAGTCCGACGGGGTAAATCGAGGTCTTCACTGAGCGATGTCACGAGACAGACGCGAGAGCCAGACACCGTGGTCACAATCGGTTAGCGATGTCCTAGAGCGAACTGACGTATCGCAATCCGAGGGGTTGACCGAAAAAGAAGTCGAACGCAGACGAGCGCGGTTCGGTCCCAACGAGTTACGCGAGGCCGAACGAAGACGCTGGGTGGAGATTCTGGCAGACCAATTCAAAAGCTTCATCGTCCTGTTGCTTGCAGCTGCGGGAATAGCGGCGTTCGTATTGGGAGACGTTATCGAGGGCGTCGCGATCTTCGCTGTCCTCGTCATCAACGGTGCCATCGGCTTTGTCACCGAGATGCGAGCCGTCAGCTCGATGGAGAGTCTCCAAGAGATAACGGAAATCGAAGCCCGGGTCCGTCGAGCCGGCGAGGAGAACGGAATCCCGGCGGAAGATCTGGTTCCAGGCGACATCGTCGTCCTCGAAGCTGGTGACCTCGTCCCGGCCGACCTGCGAATAGTCGAACCGTCCAAGCTCCAGATCGACGAGTCGGCCCTTACTGGTGAATCCGTCCCCGTCGGGAAGACGAGCGAACCTCTCGACGAAGACGTACCGCTGGCCGAGCGAGAGAATATGCTCTACAAGGGGACGTACGTAACGCGGGGGTCCGCAGAAGCGGTCGTCGCGGCCACGGGGCCGGACACGGAACTGGGTCATATATCAGCGTCACTCCAGGAGGCTGCCGAGGAACAGACGCCGCTACAACAGAAGCTCGACGATTTGGGGCAGAAACTCGTTCCATTCCTGCTGGTGGTAGCGACGATCGTTCTCGTGTCAGGATGGCTCAGAGGGCAGGACCTGTTCTTGATGGTCGAGACCGCTATCGCACTGGCCATCGCAACCGTGCCGGAGGGGCTCCCCGTCGTCGCCACGCTGGTACTGGCGAGAGGGATGTGGCGGATGGCGGACCGCAACGCACTCATCACCAACCTCGCGTCCGTCGAGACGCTCGGTTCAACCACTATCATCTGCACCGACAAGACGGGGACGCTGACCGAGAACGAGATGACCGTGGCTGAGTACGAGCTGGCGAACGGGACGGTCGAGGTTTCCGGAACCGGGCTCGACACAGACGGAACGTTCCAGCACGGCGACCAGGAACTGGACGAGCCACGGGACCCTGTCATGCAGGAAGCGCTCGAAGTGGGCGTGCTCTGTAACAACGCGTCCGTGACAGAGCAAGAGGGTGAGACGGATGCGACGGGTGACCCCATGGAGGTCGCTCTCCTGATAGCAGGACTGAAGGGAGGGCTCGACCGGGACGAGCTTCTCGACTCGATGCCGGAAGCCCGTGAGGTGTCCTTCGACCCGTCCGTCAAGATGATGGCAACCTATCACGATGTGAACGGGGACTACAAAGTCGCCGTGAAAGGTGCGCCGGAGGCAGTCATCGAATCATCCACCCGCATTGTGACGGGCGACGACACTGAGGAGTTGTCAGGAAGTGACCGGAAGGAGTGGCTCCAGAAGAGCGACCGAATGGCCGAGGACGGGTTGCGCGTCCTGGCGCTCGCTCGGAAAGAGGTCGACAGTACGGAAAATCCCCCCTACGAGGACCTGTCGTTGCTCGGGCTGGTCGGCTTTATCGACCCGCCGCGCGAGGAGGTCAGGTCGACTATTCAGGGGTGCCAGGACGCCGGGATGCGTGTTATCATGGTGACCGGCGATCACGCGGGAACAGCCAGAAACATTGCTCACAGCGTCGGACTGGTGGACACCGACAACGTCGAGGTCGTCGAGGGACGCCAACTCGATGACCCCGAGAACCTCTCCCAGGAGGAGAAAGATCGGTTCGTGAATGCGTCCGTGTTCGCGCGGGTTAACCCCGCGAACAAGCTCGATTTGATCGACCTTCACCAGGTCGTCGGCTCTATTGTGGCTATGACCGGCGACGGAGTCAACGACGCTCCAGCGCTGAAGAAGGCTGACATCGGCGTTGCCATGGGCCAGCGTGGGACCCAAGTCGCCCAAGAAGCGTCGGACATGATTCTCAGAGACGACAACTTCGAGAGCATCTACCACGCCGTTAGAGAAGGTCGAATCATCTTCAGCAATATCCGGAAGTTCGTGCTGTATCTCATGTCCTGCAATCTCAGTGAGCTACTAGCTATCCTGATCGCCACCCTTCTTGGCTTCCCGCTGCCCTTACTCCCCCTACAGATTCTCTTCCTCAATGTCGTGACCGACATCTTTCCGGCGTTCGCACTCGGTGCTTGCGGGGGCAGCAGGGACATCATGGATAGGTCGCCGAGAAATCCTGACGAACCAATCATGACGCGAACCCACTGGACCGAACTCGGGTTCTACGGGATACTGATTTCGGTGGCAACAATCGGCGCGTTCGTGATCGGCGGGAGTATGCACGCCGGCGGTATGGAGACCGAGGAAGCCGTCACTATCTCGTTCCTTACGCTGGCGTTCGCCCAACTCTGGCACGTCTTCAACGTGCGGGAAGTCACGTCTGGCATTCTTCGGAATGAAGTCACGGAGAACCTGTACGTCTGGGGTGCGCTTGGCCTGTCAACGCTGATTCTGTTCGGTGCAGTCTACTTGCCCGGTATCTCGTTGGCGCTGAGCACTACTCCGCTCAGCCTCGAGGGATGGCTGGTGGTGTTCGGGATGAGCCTGATTCCTCTCGGTGTCGGACAGGTAGAGCGTGAGTTTCGGCGACGGTTCGAGATACCCCAACTTGACTTTTAGCTGAATTGAGGCGCTAAGCCCCCTTCCTCAGCGAGCGCCGGCCGACGGGGAGGCGCGAGCAGGGAGGGGATACAGCGCCGCACAGTTCTCTTACACGATTCGGTGGCAGGCCCACAGGCCCACGCTACCGCAATATTTTACGATAGAAATGTATAATATTAATCGAACCCAATGGAGTACGACCTCAACTCGGGAGCGCACTCGACGTATTCCTTGCACTACCACCTGATACTCACCACCAAGTATCGGCGCGGAGTGCTAACCGAGGAGCGAACCCAATTCATTCACGAGGTCATCAGCGGGTTCACGGACAACTACGGTGTCGAACTGACGAACCTTTACGGCGAGGACGACCATGTTCACATCCTGTTCCGAGCGAAGCCAACCACAGACCTCGTGAAGTTCATCAACACGGTCAAGGGCGCGACCGCCCGCCGTATCCGCAACGAGTACGCGGACGAACTGAAGACCGAACTGTGGGGCGACTCGTTCTGGAACGACTCGTACTGCCTCATCTCGACGGGGCAGGTCTCGCTGGATGTGCTGAAGCAGTACGTCGAGAACCAACGCGAGTAGCGCCATGTACTACGCCTACAAGTACCGTCTCAAGCCGTCCGACGCCCACCGCGAGGAATTGGACCGCCACCGCGATATCTGTCGGCAACTGTACAACCACACGCGCTACCGCCTCAACGAGTATCAAGACGAACACGGCGAACTCCCGTCCATGACCACCCTACGGTCGGAACTCCCCGACCTCAAGCAGTGGTGGGACGACCTCTCGGATGTGTACTCGAAGGTTCTCCAAACCGTTGTGGAACGGCTGTTCGACAACCTGAAAGGCCTCTCCAAGCTCAAGGAGAACGGCTACGGCGTCGGTCACCTCAAGTGGAAGCCGCCACGGGAGTTCCGTTTCACGTACAGTCAGTCTGGCTTCGAGCTCGACAAGAAGGGCGGTCAGGCTGTACTGTCCCTCTCGAAACTCGGGGACATGCCGATCCGGCTTCACCGCTCCATCCCCGACGACGCCACGCTCAAGCAGGTCACGGTCAAGAAGGAACCGACGGGCGAGTGGTTCGCCACCTTCGGCGTCGAAATGGACCGTGAACCGCCCGAACCGCCCGAGAATCCCGAGCAGTACGTCGGTATCGACGTGGGGATTCTCACGTACGCCCACGACACGGACGGTCACGCTGTCGAATCGGTTGACCTCTCGGACGAACGAGAGCGGTTGGAACGCGAGCAACGGAAACTCTCGCGGAAGGAACACGGGTCGAACAACTGGGAGACCCAACGGCGGCGCGTTGCAGAGTGTCACGCGGACCTCCGACGGAAGCGCCGCGACTTCCTGCACAAACTCTCAAACTACTACGCTCAGGAGTACGACCTCGTGGCGGTCGAAGACCTGAACGTGAAGGGGATGATGGAGTCGCCGTCGAACAGCCGCACCACCGCGTCTGCCGTGTGGCGAACGTTCCTCTCGTTGCTCGAATACAAGTGCGAGCGCGAGGGGACGCATTTCGTGGCGGTCAACCCGAGAGGGACGACCAAGGAGTGCGCGGCGTGCGGCGTCTCGACGAAAAAGCCGTTGTGGGTCCGTGAACACTCTTGTCCTGCCTGTGGGTTTGAGGCGGACAGGGACGCGAACGCGGCGTGGAACATTCTTTCTCGCGGCCTCGAAGACGTAGGAGTGGGATACTCCGAATCAACGCCTGTGGAGACTGCGCTCCCTGTGGATACCTCGGTGTCTGCAAAGCGCGTCGTGGAAGCAGGAAGCCCTCCCCTCACGGAGCGAACGGCGTCAGCCGTGAGCGAGTAGGGTAGGGTAGTTCACTTGCTGAATCGTCAGATCGGCTCGCTTGGTCATCTGCCCACGGCTGAAGTCGTGGGTAGATGACACACGATGCTGATGTGTGCCCGTATATGTGTGTTCCCAGCCACGGCTGTCCGATTCGTGATCGTCGGGCGGACTCTGGCCGGGTTGTTCTTTTGTTTGTTGTCCCTACGCTCGGGATTCCTCCGCCTTCAGACGGAGGAGGATGTCTAGATGGGGTATCGAGCCTTTTTGTCATCGGGGGACGAATTCACGGTCGTGAACCTCAGCAAGGGGTTTCTCCTCGCCCTCGTCGTCGCCCTCCTCGTGCTATCGGTTATACTGATCCAGCCGTTTCTCCAGTACGTCCTCGGTGCCGTACTCCTCGCCTACGCGCTCTATCCACTGCAAGTCCGCCTCGAAGAGTACACGTCGACGATGGTCGCTGCACTCTCTCTCGTGATTCTGGCAGTTGCCGGATTCGTGGCACCATTCGTGGTGGTCCTCGCGACCGTCGCGGATAGTGCCGACCGAATCCTCCAGGATTTCGACACAGACTCGGTGCAGATCGAGGTGATCGAATCCCAAATCGAGAATCTCACCGGACAAGAGGTCGACATCGCCGGAGAACTTGTCGGCTCAGGACGAGAAATTGGGACGGTCGTGTTCGGACGGTCGATTGAAGCGTTCGGTACGGTCACCTTCCACCTCATCGGAATTGCGCTGGCGCTCTTTTTCGTCTACTACCTCCTCAAAGACGGCGACGATTTGCTCGACTGGCTCTACCGAACGGTTCCCCTCCCGGCAGACGTTCAGCGTGACCTCTACGCCGAAATTGACGACGTGATGTGGGGCGTTCTCTTCGGCCATGTTTTCGTCGCCATCGTCCAAGGGATTGTCGCCGGAGTCGGGTTCGTCGCCACCGGCGTTCCCAACGCGGTGTTCTGGACGACCGTCATGATTGTACTCGCGATGGTTCCGCTCGTCGGTGCTATACCCGTCTGGGGTGGGGCTGTCGTCTACCTGTACCTCACAGGCGAGCCGGTGCTCGCCGTCGGGTTATTCGTCTACAGCGTCATTGTGGTTGGACTCACCGACGACTATCTCCGTCCATTCGCCGTCGATAGATACGCCGAACTCAATCCCGCCGTCATCCTCCTCGGAATCCTCGGAGGCGCGTACGCATTCGGAATTATGGGACTGTTCTTCGGTCCCGTCGTTCTCGGTGCGCTCAAAGCCACTCTTCGCGTCACCTTGGAAAACTGGGTCCAGCTCGACGAGGTAGACACCGGCTGACCGCTTGATTGTGTGTCAGTCGAACAACGCATTTTCAAGCCAGATTCCCAAGCTCCGAGTATAAACACAGCTGTCGCCAGTTCTACCATACCTGACAGCTACGATCAGACGCGTTCAATATATGTCTTCGCGACATCTGGCGTCGAGTCCACGGTAGAGGTGGCCTCGTACTACCGGTACCGGCGAGCAAGATACACGAGAAGAAAGACGGCAGCGAGGATACTGGCCGGCACCTCGTATGGTCGTTCGTGGAGCGAGAAAATAGCCGCGGCCACGATCAGGGCTCCGGCGAGCACTGCGTATCCGAGGTTCTGGTCTCCGGGTCCCTGTTCGCCAACGGGCTCAGTTCGGACGACTAGTTCGCCGCGCTCGAACTGATCCAACGTTCGATCGAAGCGAGCAGGAACACGCGCCAGCGCGGGTATCGACCGTTGGACGTCCTCCCACGACTTTTGGATGAGTGCCTCGAGTTCGCTTTCAATGAGTCCCTGTTCGAGCAGGAACGACCGAACGACGACGAGAAAGTCGAATTCTGGGTCGAGTTGGCGACAGACGCCTTCGCCAACGGTTCCGACGCGAATGAGCAACATCACGTCCGGTGGGATACGAAATGGAAAGTCCCGTAGCATCGTCGTCAACTCGGTGATGATCATTCGCCAGGTGATATCTGAACGCCCTTCTAGATTCTCGATAACAAGTGCGAGGACACGTCTGACCTCAATGCGATTGACGCGTGCTTCGAGGACATCGAGTGCAATCAGTGCATCCACGAGCGCATCGACGTCGCGCCGAACGAGTGCACGATAGAGCCCGACGATATCCTCCTGAATCGTCGCCGGGAGACGCTCGCTCATCCCAAAATCGAATATCAGTAGCTGGCCAGTGTCTGTGACGGCGAGATTCCCTGGATGCGGGTCCGCATGAAACACCCCGTCGACGAGCCCCATCTCCAGGTACGTCTTCGTGACCCGAGTCGCCATCTCGTGTGGGTTGATGTCGATGTCGTCGAACGCGTCGTCGTCGGTTATCTTTCGACCGGTCAGGTATTCCATGGCCAACACGCGCTCTGAGGAGAGGTCCTCGTAGACCTCGGGTATGACGACCCGATTGTCGTCAGCGAAATTCTCTCTGATTTCGGCCATGATTACCCGTTCTCGGTCGAAATTCAATTCGTCGAGGATTATCTCCTCGAAGTCGTCGGCTACGTTCTGAATCGAGTACTGTTGGCGTTCTTCGACGAAGACGCTGACAAGGGGAATCAATCCACGAATGACTCGAAGGTCGCGTTCGATTACGGATTTCACTCCCGGGCGGCGCACCTTCAGAGCGAGCTGTCCTTCGCTGTGCGTAACTACGTACACGAAGGCGAGTGACCCGCCAGCAATCGGGTCGAGCGTCGACAAGTCGAGTTCGTCGGCGAGTTCCTCCCGGACGACCGTCTGAGGATTCCCACCCGCGTCCTCGGGAATCTCGTCCTGGAGCGTCCCAAACACGTCGGCATACGTCGCCGGTACGATGTCTGGGCGTGTCGAAAGCACCTGCCCGACCTTGATGAACGCCGGGCCGAGCTCCAGCATCGTATCCCGAACTTGTTCGGCCCGCCGTCGGTGGACCTCCTCGTCGACCTGCCTTCGGGGGCCAAACAGGAGGAACCGGTGTCGGTCGCGAAGGAAAGCCACTGCGAAGGGAAGAAATCGGAAAACGACCAGCAGATATCGGCGAACGAACCCGCTCATCTCATGCCTCCAGTCGAGGAGAGTTGCTCATCCGCTGGCGAGTCATATTCTCCTTTTCGACCACACGGCAATATATATGTGGGTGAGATATCACGTATCACTACTCGTCATTCTTTTCTTTCGTCCGTGCGTCGTGGACCAGTAGCTCCGTTGATACACTCCGTCGCGATCGGTTCAGGCCCTCGGCAGACAGAGTATCCAATCAGTTGCTCGCGGAAGCCGTCGCCTACGACTGCACACACATCGCGTTCGAGAACCCGACGCACATTCGAGATTCGAGGCCGAACAAGCGGAAATTCCACCAGTGGGCGCACCACAAACTCGTCAAGAACGTCGCGTACAAATCCGAGGAACTCGGTATCGAAGTCGTACGTTGACCCAGAGAACACATCGAAGCGGTGTTGCGAGTACGGGCATACCAGCGATGGCAACCGCACGGAACGCAATTTCTTCGAGTGCGAGTCGTGTGGTGCGACGGCGAACGCGGATTATAACGCGGCGAAGAACGTTAGATGGCGGTTTGTCCACCGTGGGCTCACGACTCATGGCGGACGGGCGACGGTCAGCTCGTCCGGAAGTCAGGGACAGTGACACCGAATCGAAGATTCGTCTCGTACTCCGAGCAGGGGGTAGAGGTCGAGTCCACCGACAAGCCTCACCCTCACCGAAGCGAGCGGGCGCAAGCCCCGAGCGAGTAGGGCGGGGGAGTTGACTTCAGTGAGCACATGACTGCCGTTGCCCTCCCAGGAACGAACGACGTCGGGTAGTCCCAATACGACGCTCGTCCATTTCTCGCGCACTGACGCTCTCCACTCCTGTCCGGCAGGGAACGACCGCGGTCTCGGGCGAAGGTACGTCCTCACTCCCGTTATCCGCTAGTACCGGCGAGATGCGTGTTGGCCAGCGGCCTACAGTGAACTAACAGGCGTCGCCGCTGCGCACATCCACCTCGTCGAGGAAAGCATGAGGCTCCGTCACCCGCGTGGGGAAATTGACACCCCCGTCGGCGAAGTTTATTGACTAGTAGAGCGTGAGACTCCGAACAGGTGATTACTGTGGGGGACAATCGATTCGTGCGAACGCTTGACGAAATAGAAGGGGAAGACGTGGACATCGTCGGTGGGAAAAGCGCCAACCTCGGCGAACTCGCAACGCTCGACGTTCCGGTGCTACCGGGGTTCACGACGACGGCGACCGCGTACGATCGGTATCTGTCGGCGACGAATCTCAACGACTGGATTGCCAACCAGTTGAACGAGCTCGACGCGGACGACGTCGAAGACTTGCGAGAGCGAGGCGACCGCATCCGACGCCGCATCGAGTCGGCGGAGATGCCGAACGACCTCGAACGAACGATTCACGAGGCGTACCGACAGCTGGGAGAGCGACTGGACACCGCGAATCCGGCGGTCGCGGTTCGGAGTTCCGCGACGGCAGAGGACCTGCCGACCGCGTCGTTCGCGGGACAACAGGAGACGTTTCTCAACGTCTCCGGCGAGCAGGATCTCGTCGAGGCGGTCAAAGGGTGCTACGCGTCGCTGTTCACCGATCGCGCAATCGCCTATCGAGAGGACAGGGGATTCGATCATCTTGAGGTCAAACTCGCGTGCATCGTTCAAACGATGGGACGGGCCGACCTCGGGAGTTCCGGGGTGGTGTTCACGCTCGATCCCGACACGGGATTCGAGAACGCCGTCGTGATCGAAGCCACATACGGACTCGGTGAACTTCTAGTCCAGGGCCGAGTCGATCCCGATCGATACATCGTGTTCAAGCCGACGAACGGCATCATCGAGCGGGAGCTCGGGTCGAAGGAACAGCGAATGGTCTGGCAGGAAGGCGAGAACGTGGTCGAGCCCGTTCCCGAATCAGATCGAAACCAGTTCGCTCTCACCGACGATCAGATGACGTCGCTTTCGTCGTACGCAAAGCAGATTGAGAACCATTTCGATCGACCCATGGACATAGAGTGGCTGCTCGATGGTGAACGTGGCGAACTTTATATTGTCCAAGCGCGACCAGAAACTGTTCACTCGGCCATGACCGGGCGAACTATTCGGACGTATCATCGAACCGAGGACGGCCCCGTATTGGTTGAGGGCGTTTCGATCGGGTCTGCCATCGGAACCGGTTCGGTGCGAATCCTCTCGGAGCTCAGTGACATGGATCGATTCGAAGAGGGAGACGTACTCGTCACGGATACGACGGACCCCGACTGGGAACCTGTCATGCGAAAGGCGGCAGGAATCGTGACTGAACACGGCGGGAAGACGTCGCATGCGGCCATCGTCTCCCGAGAACACGGCTTGCCCGCCATTGTCGGAGCAGATCACGCGATGAAGGTGCTACGCGACGGCGACGCTGTGACCGTCGATTGTACCGAAGCAACTGGCCGGGTGTACGAGGGTGAGCTTGCCTACGAGGTACACGAGGAGGAACTCGACGAAATCCCCGAGACCGAAACGGACGTGATGCTTATTCTCGGCGACCCCTCGCGTGCGTTTTCATTTGCTCACCTGCCGGTCGATGGCGTGGGACTCGCCCGGGAGGAATTTATCATCACGTCCTCTATCGGCGACCATCCGCTGTATGCCATCGAACAGGGCGAGTCGGAGCGTTTTATCGAGGGACTGCGTACCGGAATCGCGAAAATCGCCGCCGCGTTCTACCCTCGCGAGGTCGTCGTGCGATTCAGTGATTTCAAAAGCGACGAATACCGGAATCTCCACGGGGGGCAGCAGTACGAACCCCACGAGGCGAACCCGATGCTCGGGTGGCGTGGGGCATCTCGCTACTACGACGAACAGTTCCAGAAGGCGTTCGAACTGGAGTGTGAGGCGCTTCGGCGCGTTCGAGAGGACATGGGCCTCGACAACGTGATTGCGATGGTCCCGTTCTGTCGAACGCCCGACGAGGGTCAGCAGGTGAAGGCCCTCATGGACGAATTCGGACTCGATCCGGACGAAAGCGGCGTGTACGTGATGGCCGAACTTCCGTCGAATATCATCCTCGCGGACGAGTTCGGCGAGCTCTTCGATGGTTTTTCTATCGGTACGAACGACCTCACCCAGCTCGTTCTGGGAATCGACCGAAACTCGGCAAAGCTCGCTCCGCTTTTTCAGGAGGATAACGAGGCCGTCGAACGGTTCATCCGCTCGCTCATCGAGACAGGGCACGATGCTGGGTGTAACGTCGGTATCTGTGGAGACGCCCCTTCGACAGTACCGGGATACGTACAGTTCCTGCTAGATGCCGATATCGACTCGATTTCGGTTACGCCAGATGTGGTCCTCGAAACGATTACACGGATTGCGGAGATCGAAGACGGGCGAGACAACTGACGCGCTCACGTGGCGCTTCTTCCCCGGGAATCCGTGCGGTCGATTCCTTCGCTGACAGGGCTCGTAAACTCCATTACAGAGATAGTATTGTAATGGAAAACCGGCTGTTGTTAAAACATTAATAATGTATAATAATGCTTCGACAAGACGTAGAACACTACGGAGCACGGAAGACCCGCACGGCGTATGGGCTGACGAAGACCAACAGCCTGCCGTCGAGATGGGGTCGATGACCTGTCCGATCGCGCTCGTCGTCCCAAACGTCTTATACCACAGAGCTCGAAGCCACGATGTCGATAGGAGAGCGTGATGCCTTTCGAAAACCTTCCAGCAGTGGTCGCTCTCGAGGCACTGCCCGTCTTGACCGGTACCCGACGAAGCGCGAGCATTCAACTCAGTGAGAAATATCTAGAGAATCGAATCGCTGTACTATCAGCACTCGATATCGACCCAACTTCGGAACGGATAGATGCACTGCGTCGTTCACGGCGTCTTTTGGACACGGAGGTGAGTATCGAATCGTTCGACGCCGACGCGTTTCTGGAGGCGATGAACGAGTTACGGGAAACGTACCGCCGGATTCCGGAGGTGACGTTTCTCCAAGAGAACTACCCTGGGACGTGTATCGTCGTCCCCGAACTCGTTCGCAATCGCAACAAGATCGAGTTCGGGGCTCGGATATATTTCCATCCCGAAGATCACGCACCGAAGCCGAGAGAGATCGTCCGGAGGAACGTGACCGCCATCGTCAACGATGACGAGCACGCATTCGACCGGTATAAAGGGAGGATACACGGCTATCCCGAGTGTTGTATCGCGTCGTTCGCGGAACGAAACTCCGAGTCACCGGAACGTCGCTCGGTCGCATCGCTGGAGACACAGGTCCGTGCTGATTCAATCGGAACCGATGCCAATGTTTCAATAGAGGATATTCTCCCGGATTTCTTCGCTACACCAGCTGCGTATTCGTTCTTTTCTCGCCAGTTCTATCCCGAACCGCAGTGCCACGCTGCACAGAGCCGCGGAGAGGAAATATACGAGGAGCTTAGTAATGAACTTTCAGAAGTAGTAGCTCGAGATCACTTCCGCTTGAACTACGCCCTCTGTTACACGGTCACCGCGTCGCTCGGTCGAGGAAACGGAGAACTTCCAGCGGTTGGTGCACTCGGGACGGAGCACATCTACCACTACCTGCCATTGAAGAATGCGCTTTCGATACCGCGTTATAACGACGAAAGCCCGGAGTAGCCCGTGTCACCAACCAACGTCTGAGAACGTGTTCGCCAGTTGGCGAGGAGTTTTGGAACGGCGGTCGAAGCGTCGACCATGTCGCTCGTGGCCTTCGATTTCGACGAGACGCTTCCCCAGTCCGGCCAGACAATTCTCCTCGGAAAGGAGTACGACGTGGCGAGCGAGATTCGAGGACTTGCCGAACAGGGGCTCTGCGGTAACGTAAAACCGCGTTCGGAGTTCCCGTCGTCGAGAAGTACTGCGACGTCGTCGTGACGTCGACACGCAAACTCCGACTGTGCTTCGAACAGTACGACATCGTCGAGACGGGATGAACTCCTCAGACTCGGCTAGGCCGCGAGGCCGAAGGAGGGCAGGGAGGTCACTGTAGCGCGTCAGCGAACCAGTCAGCCGCCACGTGGGCGACCTCGTCGAGTTCGCCCTCGCCCTCGAAGAGGTGACCGGCTCCCTCGACGACGTACAGGTCTTTCTCGCAGGAGAGCTGGTCGTAGGCATCGCGGTTGAGTTCGAGTACCTGGGTGTCGGCACCGCCGACGACGAACAGGGTCGGTGCTTGAACCTCGTCGAGTACCTCGGAAGCCATGTCGACGCGTCCTCCTCGAGAGACGACTGCATCGATGTCGTCTTCGAGGCGGGCCGCGGCCCGGAGCGCTGACGCGGCCCCCGTACTGGATCCGAAGTATCCCACGTTCAGGTCGCGAGTGTCCTCACGGCTCCACACCCACTCGGTGACCGCGACGAGACGGTCCGTCAGCAACGAGATGTCGAAGCGATTCTCGCGGAACTGATCCTCCCGTTCGGTGAGCAGGTCGAACAACAGCGTACCAAGCCCCTGCTCGCGAATGACTTCCGCGACGAAGTTATTGCGCGGGCTCTTCCGACTGGAGCCGCTCCCGTGGGCGAACACGACCAGTCCCGCTGCGTCCTCCGGAATCGCTAACGTACCCTCGAGTTCGACGTCGTCGACCGGAATGGATACTAAGCTCTCGGAGTTCTGAGCCATATCGAGATTTGCGTTGCCAATCGGCTTTACTACCATGGCCGTTTCCATCTCCGGAGAACGTCCGAACGTTACGGGTGGCGCAGGGCGCAGATTAGTGAACTACTCGAGGCACCCGGTGTGGAACGATATGGGTTCAGAAGTGCTGTTCTCCCAACTACTTATACGAACGGATGGGGTAGGTGAACGTTGATGCAGGTTCTCGTCCCTTACGACGGATCCGATCCGTCACTCGCTGCGCTCGAGTACGCCGTCGAACAGTTCGCTGACGCCGGGATCACGGCGTTACACGTCATCGACGAGAAATACATCGACAATCCCTACGGCCAGCTCCTCGTCGGACGCGAGGAATTGCGAGAGCAGGCCATGGAAGAGGCGGACGGACTCCTCACCGAAGCGGAAACGGCCGCCGAAGAAGCAGAAGTCGACATCGACACGGACGTGGTAATCGGACACCCTGTTCGTGGTATTCTCGACTACGTCGACGAGAACCAGATAGACCAGGTCATCATGGGCGGGAGAGGACTCTCGAACGTTCCACAATTGCTCTTGGGCAGCGTATCCTTCGGTGTCGTACTCCACGCAGACGTCCCGGTTACCATCATCAGGTAGACACGCCGTCACCTACGACGACTTCGGTCAGTCGAATGAGTCGGCAATGCGGTGTATAACGCGCCACGAGCCTTCCACGCTCTAGCAGTCATCGTTTCGAGAAATCAAGCGACTTCCCGGGTTATGGAAGTGACCGGTGGGTATTTGGAATCCAATACCGTGAGTTCACTTGGCAACCGGACAGTTCGGGGGTATTGAAAAACGACTAACCGACGGTGAAAAAGCATGGACATTAATGATATCGTTTCGGAAGAGTACATAGAATACACTCCCGAGACGCAGGTTTCGAAACTCGTCGGCACGTTCGACGATCCAGACGTCAAGGGCGTTGTCGTGAACGGCGATAAGTTCGAGGGGGTCATCACCAGAAGACAACTCGCCAACTCGCATCACCAGCCAGGAGAAAAGCTCGGCTCGCTGGTCTGGCACGTCCCCCGACTTGCTCCCGACGAAGACATACGTAAGGTCGCACAACTGATGATCGATGGCGACTCCCAACTCCTCCCCGTTTTCGACGGTCGGGACATGGTCGGAGTCGTCACCGTCGACGGGATTCTCCAGAAGGTCAAGCCGTTTCTCGACGCGGCGACCGTCGCCGACGCCTACACCGACGACCTCGTCTCGGTGAATTCGGAGTCGACGGTTGGTAAAGTGCTCCACATCTTTCGTGAGCACCGGATTACGCATCTTCCGGTCGTCGAGGATAGCACGGCGGTCGGCATCTTGAGCCTCTACGACGTGACCGACCTGACGGTCAGATCCACCCAGCAAAGTCAGGGTGGTGACCCGGCCGGGACGGACTCGTTCGGGGGAGACCTCTCCGACAGCGCCGGTCGCGCGCGTCGCGGTGGCTTCGGTGCCCGGGAAGGGGAACTTGCGCGTATCCTCGACCTGCCGGTTCGGGACGTAATGGTATCGCCGGTGCGAACGATTCAACCTGAACAAACGCTCGACACAGCCGTCGACGAGATGTTCGAGATCGATGGCTCGTCGCTCGTCGTCACTGAAGACGAACGCCCCGACGGTATCGTCACAAAAACGGACGTCCTCGAGTCACTCACGTGGGAGGTCGAAGGCAATCGGGCCGTCCAGATTTACGGCACCGACTTGTTAGACGACGTGCGCTACGAGGAGGTCGTGGAGATGGTCGAGAAGTTCGACGACAGAGATCACGGCATGAACGTTCTGGACGCGAAAATCCACCTGCACGAACACGACGAGAAGCTGCGTGGGACGCCACTTCTGCTCGCCCGCATTCGTCTGCACACCGACCGAGGACTGTATATCGCTTCGGGCACGGGATACGGCGCAAGTCAAGCGATTAACGAGGCGCGAGACATCCTGGAGAGACAAATCCGCGACAAGAAGACCTACGGACGAAGCAAAAAGCACCCGAGTGAGGAGTACTGGAAGAAGCGCTTCGGCTGGATGCTCGAGGAGTAACCGATATCCAACACCGCTCCGTGAGGACGACACTCCCAGGGTTCGAACTCCGACCATTCCGTCCCACTGTCCTACGGGTCTGACCATCAGTCGACCGAAGAGCTCTCGCTGTTAAGTCGGCAAGGTGAGCTATTGTCCGTCTCGAGAACTACCGATGGACCGGCCCGAACGACTATGATGAATGTTCACATACCCCGTAGTACGGCGGGTTGGAGTGTCCGCTAGCTGTACTACAGCCGGAGTGAATGAACATGACAGTAATCGCCAGGTTTGAAGTCATCCCAGTCCACGACGGAAGTCTATCACGAGACATCGCACAAGCAATCGAAGCGCTCGACGATTTCGACATTTCGTACGAACTGACTGCGACCGACACGGTCATCGAAGCCGAGGACGTAGATGAAGTGTTCGATGCCGTCCAGACAGCACACAACGCAGTCGAAAGCGACCGTATCATATCCTCACTGGAGGTCGATGAACAGAAAGAACGCGAACAACACGTCGAGGACCGCGTCGAGTCCGTCGCAGGCGTGCTCGGACGCGACCCGAAACGTGACCGAGAATCGGGGTCTGGCTAGGTGACGGGCTGGCGTTCGCCTGTCTCGCGCTCGGTGTGACGACGAGCGAGTGGAGACGGACCGAGGTATTGACAGACACCGGCCGGTTATAGCGGTTGCGAGTCGAAATTCCTCGACTGAAGCCGCGGGAGGCGGTCGACACCTATGACGTAGGGAAGCGACCGATTCCGCTGGCCAAGGAGATGGTCAGGTTTGTCTTTGTCCTCCTGAGGGAGTGACCGACTACCGTTAGCGGCAGGCAAGCTGCGGGCACCTTCTCCAAGTTCAGCGAACAGTACGGCTGTATCACAGCTACTCGCTAGGCGTCTCTTCCCCCGAAATCCGAAAAATGGATAGTTAGTACGGGGGTCGTTGCGCCCGGATAACATCGGCAAGCTGTTGCTGTTCATCAGCAAGAAGCTCGGTCAGATCATCAGCCGTGATGATTCCAACCAGTTCGTCGTCGGCATCACAGACGGGAAGCCGCCGAACACCGTGTTCGCACATCAATTCGGCTGCCTGGTAGAAGCCACTTCCAGAATCGATTGTACAGAGATCGTCGGTCATCACGTCTCCAGCGGTCTCGGCCTGGTCGGCCTGTCCAGCGAGAACGCGCACGGTCAAGTCCCGATCGGTCACGATACCGACTGGGGACCGCTCTTCAGTGATCACGATGCTACCGACGTTCTGTTGCTCCATCGTCGTCGCGAGCTCCGTGACGGACGTTTCAGCCGATGCAGTGACCACGTCACTGCGTGCGAGGTCTTCGATTGGCATTTGTATCCCTCCAAGTAGACTCTACGAAGCAAGACCACGTAGTCCCTTGGGGGAATTATAGGATAGTGAGAATCATCATCAATGTCCACCGAAAACAGCACTCTCGCATCGATACAGCCGAAATCTCACCGGGGGAGTCGATAGCTGTTTCTCTCGCTTTTGAACGGCGAGGACTGCTCCGCGGTAACCGTGAGTCTACGTCGCGATGGCCGACGCGTTCTGGCTCGCCAAGTACCCACCCCGAATCGTCGAAGCCGGAGGTTCGATCGACGTCGGCGTGGCGGGAGACCGTCGACAGGCGGGACAGGGCGAGTACCTCGGGGTCGTTCGGGAGAGCGAAGCTCTCCCGTGATGACGAGACGCCGTCGGCGTCTCGAACCACGTGACCCCGAGGCGGTTCACGACTCCTCGTAGAGGTACGCCATCGCTTCCTCGTCGGTCACCTGCTCGAAGTTCTCGTAGAACTGCCCGACCGCACTGAACGCTGACGTCGTCGTTGGGCAGACCACTTCGTCGGCCTCCGCTCGGAGGTCGTCTATCGTGCTCGGCGGTCCGACTGGGACGGCGACGACGATTCGCTCGGCTCCCTTCTCGCGGGCTAACCGTACTGCGGAGATGGCAGTCGACCCGGTCGCGACACCGTCGTCCACGACGAGGACTGTCTTCCCCGCGAGAGTAGGTTCGTTTCGTTCGCCGCGGTATCGTTCGGCCTTCTCGCGTGCGTTCCGAGCCTCCCGTTCGCGCTCGCGTTCGAGGTAATCGTCCGAGGCGCCAACTCGTTCGATGGCCTCCTCGTTGAACCATGCGCTCCCGTCGCTGGCTACCGCACCGATGGCATACTCTGGATTGTCTGGCGCACCGATCTTCGAAGCGACGATGATATCCAGTGGCAACTCGAGTGCATCCGCCACCTCGCGTCCTAACGGAAGGCCACCACGTGGGATGGCGAGTACGATGTCAGCATCTACGTCGCGTTCCGCAATTGCGTCAGCCAGTTGCTGGCCAGCATCGATTCTATCCTGGAACCGGTCGGTTCCCCCGGGTCCCCCAGACATACGCTTCGATAGGACCCTCGGACAGAAAATAACACCGTCTCCTTTCCGCGAGGGTTCGGTGAAACTCTGCGACCATATGCGAACGGCCAGCGATGCAACCTGAAAAAGTGAGTGCCGTCGCTCCTTCCGGTGGGAGGATACTCATCTCCGGTACCGAGCGTGCCAGCCGCCAGTCCCCGACCAACTGTCGGGGGCGTACACTTATGGATTCCTCCGTCGTATCGGTTCGCGGGAGACACAGTGACAGTACAAGACGTAGCCCGAGCTGGCGTAGTAACGGCTCCCAGAGACAAATCCGCCGGAAATCTGGCCACCGTGATGAAAGAGGAGAACGTCGGAAGTACGATTATCGAAGACGATGGCAAGCCGGTCGGTATCGTCACCGACCGCGACCTCGTGATGCAGGTGCTCGAACCGCGCGAGGACCCGACGGCGGTGACCGCCGAAGATATCATGACCGAGACGCTGACCACGGTACAGGCCGACGATGGTGTCTTCGAAGCGACCGAGACGATGTACGAGCAGTCGGTGCGGCGTCTCCCGGTCGTCGATTCAGAGGGAGCTATCGCCGGAATCGTGACGCTGGACGACCTCCTTGTCCTGCTCACCGACGAGATGGACAACCTCGCCAGCGTCATCGAAGCCGAATCACCGCCATACTGAAACGAAAAGCGAACCACCAACGATGACCGTCACGATAAAACTCAACGACGATCTCGCAGAGCGACTCGACCAACACTTGGAGGAGGACGAATCGTACGAGGAACTTATCGAGGAACTGGTGTCGATGTACGAGACTGAGGGGGCGTTCCTCACGGAAGGCTACTCCGAGTGACATCCTCCTCGCCGTAAACGGCGAGGCTTCCCGTACGATAGCCCTTTGTAAGAAGACGGCAAACAGCTAGGGTATGGCGTCGCTCGACGAAGTCTCCAGAACGGTTCTCGAAAAGCGGTATCTCCGACAGGACGAGAACGGCGAAGTCGTCGAGACGCCGGACGAAATGTTTCGGCGGGTCGCGTCCAATCTCGCAGAGGCCGAGAGGGAGTTCGATGACGCCGCTGAAACGGTCGAAGAAGAGTTCTATGACGCGATGAGTGCCCTCGACTTCCTCCCGAACTCACCGACGCTGATGAACGCGGGAACGGAGTTGCAACAGCTAGCTGCCTGCTTCGTCTTGCCGATCGAGGACTCCCTGGAACCAATCTTCACCGCGGTCAAGCAAACCGCACTCATCCACCAGAGCGGTGGTGGAACTGGTTCTCATTCTCGAACCTCCGGCCCAAGGGCGACGTAGTTCAGAAGACCGGTGGCGTAGCGAGCGGCCCAGTGAGCTTCATGAAGATCTTCGACACCGCCACAGAACAGATCAAGCAAGGTGGGCGACGGCGAGGCGCAAACATGGGGGTCCTTCGCGTGGACCACCCCGACATCGAGGCGTTCGTCGAAGTCAAGCGCGAGGCGGACACGTTACGGAATTTCAATCTCTCGGTAGCGACGACCGAGGAGTTCTGGAACGCTCGTGACGCCGGCGAGTCATACAACCTCGCGAATCCGCGGACGGATGAAGTCGTCGAGCGCGAAGATTCCGATCGAATTCTTTCAGCTATCGCCAGGGCGGCGTGGGACTCCGGCGATCCAGGTATCCTGTTTCTAGACACAATAAACGAGCACAATCCAACGCCAGAGCTGGGCAGAATCGAAGCGACGAACCCCTGCGGCGAAGTCCCACTCCTGCCGTACGAGGCCTGCATCCTCGGCTCGATCAACCTCGGAAACCACACCGACGGCGACGACGTCGATTGGGAGAGGCTCCGTGAGACAGTTCACCTCGGAGTGCGCTTTCTGGACAACGCCATTGAGATGTCGGAGTTCCCGATTCCCGAAATCGAGGAGATGGTGACGAGGAACCGCAAACTTGGGCTCGGTGTAATGGGATTTCACGATATGCTCGTCGATCTCGAAATCGCCTATGATTCCGACGAAGCGGTCGCATTCGCCGACGAACTCATGGAATTTATCCACGACGAGTCGTGGGAAGTGTCGAAGCAACTTGCGGAGGAGCGCGGACCGTTTCCAGAGTGGGAACGCTCCACTCGCGAGGAACCGCTTCGAAACGCGACGACGACGACCATCGCTCCGACGGGCACTATCTCGCTCATCGCGGACTGTTCCGCGAGCATCGGACCCATCTACAACGTGGCGTACACGAAGCGAGTGATGGACGGACTCGAAATCGTCAACGACCGATTCGTCGAGATGGCGACCGAACGGGGCTTTTACTCCGACGGACTCCTCGACGAACTTCACGGTAGAACCACGATTCAGGACGTCGACACGATTCCCGACGACGTGAAACGCCTGTTCCAGACGGCCCACGACGTCCCCGCCGACCGTCATCTCGAAGTTCAGGCCGCCTTCCAGCGACACGTCGACAACGCCGTGAGCAAGACGGTGAACTTGCCTGCCACGGCTACCGTCGAGGACGTGCGAAACGTCTTCCTGCGAGCGCGAGAACTCGATCTCAAAGGTGTCACCGTATTCAGGAGCGGGGCCAAACCAGAGCAGATACTCGGAGAGGATCCGCTCAAAGAAGAGTGCATCGGCGAGTGCGAGTACATTGGCGAGACTGACCGTGACAGAGAGTCGTAGGACCAGGGTCGATCCGGATTCGTCTCTCCGCTGGCTTTCGAACGGACGGCTTCCGTACGTCGATTATCGATTTTTCACTCCGTAAATCACCCGTTCGTGCACGTCACAGAGCGTCGCGTGCCGGGACGCGCCGGAACCGCGTCTATCGGACGGTGAGCGTCGGTTGCTCGGCAGTCCGAATCACACGTTCGGTGGTACTTCCGAGGTGGACCTCGCTCGTCCGACCGTGCGTGCCCATCGCCACGAGGTCGATGTCGCGCTCCTCGACGTAGTCGAGTATCGCCTCGTAGGGTGTTCCCTGTCGGATTCCGCGCTCGGTCGTCAGGTCGAATTCGGCGGCCGTCTCGGCGACCACGTCGGCGTTCGGACGTTGACTGAAGACCTACTCGCCGTCGACCGACTGGGTGACGACCCCCACTAGTGGCGATCGAAGGGAAGGGATATTCGAGAAACGACGCCATCGACGTCGAACGTGGGGTCGTGCAAGCGTACGATCGCCCCATTAGTTGGAAGTGTGATAAAACGGGGCCTACAGACGGTCCCAGTGCCGGTGGTAACCGTCTATACCCACGAGGATACACAGCAAACAGGGCCACTCCTTCAGTCTCTAATTTGGTTCTCCAAAGACTATTTCCTGCTAGCTCTTGTTGGCGAAGTCATGGCTTACCAGGTTCTCGTCCCACTGGACGGATCAGAATGTGCCAACCAAGCTCTGGAGTATACGCTCGAAAAGTTTCCTGACGCGGTGGTCACGACGATTCACGTTATCAGTCCTATCGAGTCCGTCTACGCGGTAGAAGCCGGAGGGTTACCCGTTGCCGAGGAGTTGTACGACAACGCTCAGGAGCGCGCAAGCGAAATCCACGGAGACGCCGAGGAGCTTGCGGACGAGTACGGGGTGGAACTAGACACCGTCACAGAGGTTGGAAAACCTGCCCGGACGATACTCGAATACGCTGACGAACACGAAATAAATCAAATCGTCATGGGAAGCCATGGCCGGACGGGCGTCGAACGCGTCGTCCTGGGAAGCGTCGCGGAGAGCGTGATGCGTCGAGCGCAGATACCGGTGACTGTCGTGCGGTGACCGGTCGACGTTCGCTGGTATTGTGGATACGATTCTGTTTGGTACCGGAATCCGAGTCTTGATAATTAAGCGATACCTTTCAGAAGATTTCCGACGACGTAGGCGACGGTCGCCGCGAGCATTCCGACGAGGAACATCTCGCCACCGTTCACGTACCATCGTCGTCGAGTCACGAGGCTACGACTCGCGCCGACGGCTAAAAATGCGAAACCGGTGACCGTGACGGACAGCGGAAACAGCGGTTCGAGAACGAATACGTACGGAAGGAGTGGCGCCCACCCCGCGATGACGAACGCCAAGAACGTGACAAACGCCGTACTCTGGGGAGATTTCGGGTCGCTAGCCTCGGAACGAACCTCCTCGACAGTCGCCTGGTACGCAATCTCCGAACGACGACTCAGATAATTACTCATCCCCATCGAAAATCCGTCCGCAAACAGGTTCGCGATGCCCAGAATCAGCACGATCGAGGGATTCAGTGTGGCCCCGGCGACTCCCGAGACGACGGCGAACGTGGTAACGATTCCGTCGTTCGCGCCGTAGATGATCTCCGCCAGATACTCTCCGGACGACTCCACCTCATCGCCGAGTAGTTGCTCTAACATTTCTGTCCCCTATACAGTCGAAACCCCTACAAGCCTTTCCTCGAAACCCCCTTCGTCAACGAGTAACGCTACTCGTCGCTCCCCGCCGTTCGTTTCACGGAAGATGACCGGGGACTAAGAGTGCTCCTCAGACGTACTCGAAGACCCGAGCCATCCCTCGTTCCAGGTGATAGTTGTTGTGGCAGTGGAAGAGCCAGTCACCGGGGTTGTCCGCCAGAAAGTCGAACGTAACCTGTCCCCGATGGGGCGGGACGAGGACGGTGTCCATGACTGCGTCGCCGACCTGGAAGAAGTGGCCGTGAAGGTGCATGGGGTGGATCGCCGGACTGCGGTTTACCATCCGAACCCGGACGTGCTCGCCCTTGCTGATCTCTAGAGGGTCGGCGTCCGGGTACGCCTGCCCGTCGATGGTCCACGCTCCGGGTTCCTGCATCATCCCTCCCGAGAGGGTGAAGTCGAACGTCCGGTCGGGTGTACCGCCAACGTCGAGCGGTTCGAGTGCCCGGAGGTCGCCGTACTGTAGCGTCCGACCGTCGAACTGTGGTCGTCCGGCAGAATTCCCTTCAGGCGTGCTATCGTACCGCAGTATCGCTTCCGCAGGTCGCTCACTTCCGACGACGGGTGACGCGACGATGGCCCAGTCCCCGGGGGAGTCGGCCTCGACGATCGCGTCGTAGCGTTCGCCCATGCTGATGTAGAAGGAGTCGACATCCACCGGTTCGACCGGTCGTCCGTCGGTGTGCGTGACAGTCATCGAGTGGCCGCCGATACCGACGCGGTACGTCGTAGCGCCGCCGGGGTTGATGAATCGCAGTCGGACGCGCTCGCCTTCTTGGACATCGAATACGGGCGGGTCGGAGGGGAGCCGTCCGTTGACGACCATCCCCTCGTACGGGGGACGGCGGTCCTGCATCGGACCGCCACCTCCCATTCCGCCGTTCCGGCCTCCACCGCCGGGGCCACCGCCTCCACCGGGTCCGCCGCCACCAGGTCCACCGCCACCAGGTCCGCCACCGCCACCGGGACCACCACCGCCGCCACCAGGTCCGCCCCCACCGCCGCCACCGGGGCCACCTCCTCCACCAGGTCCGCCCCCATCGCCGCCACCGCCACGACCTCCCCCAGGTGGCGCCTCGATGGAGTCGAGTTTCGGATCGCCAGCGAAAAAATCATCGACCACTAGCGTGTGCTCCCGATCGTACTTGACGTGGGGCGACTCTTCTTCGACGATAAGCGGTCCGTTGAGTGCCCTGTCGAGTTGGAGACCGACGTGGCTGTGATAGACGTAGGTGCCCGCTGGCGACGCTTCGTACTCGTACATGAACGTCTCGCCGGGCGAAACCGGGTCCTGCGTGACGTTCGGAACGCCGTCCATCGGATTCGGAACGGGGACGCCGTGCCAGTGAACGGTCGTTCCCTCCGGCAACCGGTTCTCGACGGAGACGCGCAGCGTGTCTCCCTCGCTCACGCGGAGTTCCGGTCCGGGATACCGGTCGTCGTACAGCCACGTATTGCCGGTTTCGCCCGGCGCTACCTCGGCCTGTCCTTCCGTGGCCACGAGAGTCGCGTCTTGTTCGTTCCCGCTTCCTTCCTCCTGCGACCCGTTGACGGGCTCCGATTCGATTCCGTTTACTCCCCTACTTCCTGCAATTCCCAGTAGTGCCGCGCCCCCTCCGACGCGCAACACGCGTCGCCGCGATACGCTTCGTTCGTTGCTGACCATCACGTGCCCTACCACACCAACAACAAAAAACGAGGGGGCAATGCCCAGCACCTGAGACTTTCGTTGTCCACCTCGGCCAGCGTGTCGGGACGTTTCGGGTGATTGATAATCGCCTCGTTCGCGTCGTGTGCTCCCTCGTACGCTTTTGATATTTGACAGGGTTAGATGTATTCGAAATCCACGTGTTGTCGTTAGCCATGGCTTCATAGAAGTTCGACGTTCGGGTCAGCCGTCAGCGCGGTCGTCTTGGCTACGGCTTGTCAGAGATATGCCATCGACTCCTCGTCGGTCACCTGCTCGAAGCCCTCGTAGAACTGTCCCACCCCGCGGAACGCGGGCGTCACCCTTGGACAGACCACCTCGTCAGCCTCCGCTTGGAGGTCGTCTATCGTACTCGGCGGTCCTATGGGAACGGCGACGACGACGCACTCGGCACCCCCAAGCAGATTACGGAGTTCGGCTCGGTTGCCTTTCCGAATGCCGACGCCGTCGCCAACTTCGTGAACTTTCGACTCGCCGATGAGACGGGATCGAATCGTCTCTTTCCCGCCCTTGGCCTGATTGGCACGGTCATCGCGATTCCGATAGTTCTCTATCACCTCTATCGCACTGACATCGAGATACTGCTCTGGATTGTCGGTATCTTCGTTTTGCTTTTCTTCCTGGAGTTTCTCTATCTGGAGCGTCACCCGTTCGACCCCGAGTTCGAAGGCGAGGCGTGAGATGCTGCACCTCGACTTGTCGTGAGGTCCTCGAACGAACCCCTTCCGGCAATAGATGTATGCTAACGCGGACCAATAGTGGTCGTATGAGTGTAGAGTCTACCGACCCAGAACCGAATTACCGGCAGTTGTCCGACGACGTGTTCGACAGACGGATTGCCGACCTCTGGGGACGATACGCGAACTGCGACTTGTGCGCATACGAGTGTTACGTAGATCGGACAGCCGGCCGGGAAGGCACCTGCCAAGTCGACGACACCGCCTACGTCTCGTCGTACTTCCCTCATTTCGGCGAAGAGAACTGTCTAAAGGGCCACAACGGAAGTGGCACAATTTTCCTGGCAAACTGTAACATGAAGTGTGTATTCTGCCAAAACTTCGAAACCAGCCACGAGGCCGAAGGCGATCCCGCCACGGCCGAGGACATCGCCGAGATGGCGCTCGAACTCGAGGCGAAGGGCTGTCACAACGTCAATTTTGTATCGCCGACCCATCACTCACCGCATCTAGTGGAGGCGGTCAAAATCGCGAAGGATCGCGGACTCAACCTCCCAATCGTGTGGAACTGCGGCGGGTACGAGCGCGCGGAAATCCTCGAGAAACTCGACGGAATCGTCGACATCTACATGCCCGACGTGAAGTGGTCCGACGATCAGGCGGCGGCGAAGTATTCGAAGGCTCCGAACTACTGGTCGAACGTCACGGAATCGCTTGAAGAGATGCACAGGCAGGTGGGGGACCTACGAATAAACGATATCGGGTTGGCGACTGGCGGCCTCCTAGTGCGCCACCTCGTCATGCCGAATCACCTCGACAATGCAAAACGAGTCGTTGAATTCATCGCCGAGGAACTTTCCGAGCAAACGTTCGTCGATATCATGGCCCAATATCAGCCGTATTACAAAGCCAAAACCGAAGACTTCTACGGAGAAATCAGCCGTCCAATCACCCCGGAGGAGTACGAGGAAGTGGTGACTCACGCTCGGGACACGGGGCTGGAACGACTCTATCTCGACCAGTCGATGCTCTCGGGGCGACCCGGAATCACCGATCTCTTCTAGAGACCTGTCGTGTTACCTTCCTTTCGAAGCCGAGAGCGAAACGAACGTGAGCAGGCGGAAAATCGCAGCTACCAGAAGACGGATGCAGACTGCCCTCTCTTCAGCACATCCGCTGGAACCTATCACTCTTAATGATTTCAACAAGGCCACTACAACAGCAATCGACGGGGCTTCAAGGTAGCGACTCCACCGCCTGTGATTGTCGGCATGTCTCCGAAGACTCCCCGGACGCTGGCCCGAAACGACGGACGTTCGAGTCGCTCGCGTGACCGTCACTCTCCGGTTAGCCACCACCCGTACATCCGCTCCCAGTACTCCGCGTCGGGGTGTTTCTTACTCTGACCGTAGGTCTTTCCTTCGAGTATCTGGCGTTCGATCGCGTTCATTGCGAGGTGGAGTGCGTGGCTCGCGCCGAACCCTTCGTCCGACGCGATGAAGTGGCCCTTGTCGGTGTAGAGACGGATGCGCGCGAGAATGAGCGAGGTTCCGCGGAACTTCTCGTCGTGCTCGTGGAGGTGAATCTTGGCTTCGAGGACGGTCATGTCCCCGTACTTCCGAGCCACGTTCTCGATCATGTCCGCGATTTCCTCGTAGGTGATGTCGTTGACGTGCTCGATGCCGAACACTTGGACGGGGCGGCGCTCTTCGCCCGTCCACGTCAGCGATTCCAGTACGTCGGTCTTGGTGACGATTCCGTCCGGTTCGTCGTCCTCTCCGACGACGACGAGCGACGAGGCCCCGATTTCGAACATCTTCTCGACGCCCTCGTCGAGCGGCTGGTCTGGGCGGATCGTTCCGACGGTCTCGATCATCACGTCGTTGACGGGCAGATCGAGGAGGCGGGTTCGGTCACCTTCTCGGGAACCGAAGCCGCCTCGGCGCGAGCTAGCGGAACTGTCGGAAATCCCGCCCCCGAACGAGTCCGTCCCACCCGGATCGCCGCCTTGACTCTGCTGCACCTCTCGGGTCGTGAAGCCGATGACGTCGTAGAGACTGACGATTCCCACGAGTTCGTCGCCGTCTTCCGTCACAGGAAGGTGGGTGATTCTGTGTTCACGGAAGACGTGAAGCGCCTCGCCGATAGTCCCGTCCGGCTCCATCGTGACGAGCTCGTTGCTGCTAACGTCGTCGACGGAGATGACGTTGAGATAGGGCGTGACCTTCTCAAGTAGGTCGTCGGCCGTCACGACGCCGATCAGCCTCCCTGCATGGTCCTCGACCGGGAGCAGCTTGGCGTCGCCCCCGACCATCAGGCGGGCGACCTCGCGCACGTCTTCGGTCCGTTCGACGGTGGGTGCGTGCCACACCCGGGACTTCGCCTTCTCGTTGGACTGGTGATGCGACGACGCCAGTTGGCGTCGCGTGATGACGCCCTCGGACTCGTCGCCGTCTGTGATTACGACCGCCTTCAGGGACGGGTCCTCGAAAGCCCCGGAGACCTTCGAAATCGGCGCTCCCACGTCAAACTCGGTGTACTCGCTGGTGACTATGTCGGTGATGTCCATCTATTTCCCCGTACGAGTACCTACGCTCTGGAGTATCTAATTAGTATTCCAACCTACTTGAGAACTTCTCCCCTCACGAAATCGGACGAGTCGTCGCTCGTGGCGGGTGAAGAAAGCGATAGAATTCACTAACGGACCGTCAGTGTCGGTTGCTCGGCAGTCCGAATCACGCGTTCGGTGGTGCTTCCGAGGTGAACCTCGCTTGTCCGGCCGTGCGCGCCCAGCGTGAGGAGGTCCACGTCGTTCTCGTCGACGTAGTCGAGGAGTTCCTGTGACGGTCTGCCACGCCGGAACGACGTCTCAACCTCGACGTTAACTTCCCGACCCATCTCGACGATCTCGTCCAGTCCAGCGTTCCCGCTCTCTTTGAGGATGCCGACGATACTCCGCGGAACGTCCTCGAAGACGTACGTATTCGTGTCCACTACGTAGAGTGCGTGAACTGTCGCACCGTACATCTCCGCGATGCCGATTCCCTGCTTGGCGGCGGCCATCGAACCGTCACTACCGTCGGTAGCGACGAGTACGTCGTCGAAGATTCCGTAGTGACTTTCCAAATCGAGGTGGATGTCTTCGCTGAATCGAACCGTCAGCACCGGTACGTCGACGTTTCGGACAACCCTGAGCGTCGTACTACCCAGGTCCGGCCCTCTCCCGCCCCGACCATGTGTGCCCATCGCCACGAGGTCGATGTCGCGCTCATCGACGTAGTCGAATATCTCCTCGTAGGGTGTTCCCTGTCGGATTCCGCGCTCGGTCGTCAGGTCGAATTCGGCGGCCGTCTCGACGACCTCGGCGGTCGCTCGCCGACCGGCCTTCTCCGCCGCGGTCCGCAGTTGCTCGCGCGCATCCGCCTCGGGGACGGCCGCGTACTCGCTCGTGTCGGTCACGTACAGCGCGTGAACCGTCGCGTCGTAGGTTCGTGCCAGTCCGAGCCCGTGATTGGCGGCCTGTTCCGTCTCCGTACTCCCGTCCGTCGGAATGAGAATCTGGTCGTACATGTACTCCCCCTGTCGGCATCTACGTTCCGCGGCGTCAAGTAAGCACGCGACGGGATCACTCTCTGCTCTGGCCGAACGTCTCTTCGCTCCAGACGTAATCGGACGCTTCCTCGCTCCGTTCGAGGTAGTCCTCCAGCATCTCTTGGACGGTTCGACCGAGATTCTGTAACTCGGCGTCTATCATCGAAACCGTGCTGGAATCGAACGATTCAGTCGCGTCCCGCTCGCGCCAGTCGTCCGGAACGCTCGGGGCGTCGTACCGAAGACGGTCGTCGGTGGGGTCCCAGTAGAAGTCGAACGCCTGAAACAGCCCGAGGTCGTCGACGGCCCGAACCTGCTTTTCGTCGAGGTCCGTGTACTCGGCCCACTCATTAAACCCCTCTTTCCACGCACCGTCTTGGAGCCAGTCTTCGAGTGCCTCGCGGTGGAACTCCTCCGACCCGCTCGTCTCTTCCAGCCACTCGAACTCGCGCGGCATGCCTCGGTTCGAGAGGTCCGGTGGTTCTGGAAGGTCCACGTCGAGGGACATACGAGCGCTACGACGGGTAGGGAGTTAAAGCCAGGTGACGGCGCCAGTCGGTCGAAAGCGGTGACCTGGTGGCGGATGTCCCGTCTGGCTTCCGACGACGCGGCGTTTCGGCTCGGTGCTCACGTCTCCATCGGCGGCGGGTTTCGAAGGCCGTCGGAGACTTCCACCCTCGGCGACGACAGCCGTGCGAAGATATACGTAGCCCCCCGTCGTCGACGTGACCGTCAGTCGATGGGTCAGAGAGAGATAACTCGCGTCCGCCGGTCGAAGCAGGAAGCCCGTGACTGGTACAGTACGCTCAGCGACTGGTACGGGACAGTCGTCGCTCCCTTCGAAGCCGAACAGCGCGAAGCAGGTCTGAACCTACTCGACCCGAGCGAGGGCGAACGCGTTCTCGACGTGGGCTCCGGGACCGGCGAGGCACTCGTGTCGCTTTCGGACTCCGTCGGCCACGCCGGACACGCCGTCGGCGTGGACATCGCTGAGGGTATGTGCCGCACAGCGCGGACGAGTATCCGGGCCGCGGGCGTCGGTGACCGCGCCGAGGTAGTCTGCGCGGACGCGACCCGTCTTCCGCTTCGAGACGGATCGATGGACGCGATATTTTCGAGCTTCACGCTCGAACTGTTCGACACGCCCGACATCCCGGTCGTGCTCCGGGAGTGTCGGCGCATTCTCCGACCAGGGGGCCGCCTGTGCGTCGTCTCCCTTTCGAAGCGACGTGCGGGACTCGCGACGCAGATCTACGAGCGCCTGCACACGCTGTTCCCGCGACATCTCGACTGTCGGCCGATATTCGTCCGCGAGGCGGTACGGGACGCGGGCTTTCGCGTCCAGAGCGCCGAAGACGAGGAGATGTGGGGTCTCTCCATCGAACTCGTGCTAGCACGGGCGTCGTAAGAACGGCCGTCGCGACCTGCACACCGCTCGGACCTCCGTCCATCCGAGAATATAACACCGACTCCGTCGTACCCCGTCCGAGTAACGATGACAGAAGACACGTCCGTGACGTTCCAGCAACTGACCGACATCGAAGCCGACTCACCGACGCTCATCGAGGGACTCCCCGGCCACGGCCTCGTCGCCTCCATTGCAGTCGACCAGATAACCGAACAACTAGGCCTCCAGTACCACGGCAACATCCAGTCGACGGAGTTCCCGCCGGTCACGACCTTCGAGGACGGTCGCGTCAGGGAACCCGTTCGGGTGTACGCCGGTTCCGAGCCACCCATGATGACGCTCCAGAGCGACGTCGCCATCCAACCGAACGCCTTCGACGCGCTCGGCCGGTGCGTCATCGAGACCCTCACCGACGAGTTCGACCGGGCGATTTTCCTCGCTGGAGCACCGGCACAGAGCGAGGAGGAACACGGCGACGTGGTCGGCGTAGCGACGACGGACGACGTCGAGGTCGCGCTCGACGCCGCCGACATCGAACTCGCACACGGTTCCGGCATGGTCGCCGGCGTGACCGGCTCGCTCGTTCACGACTGCTATCAGGCGGATATCCCGACCGCACTACTCGTCGTGCAGGCTAACCCCTACCTTCCCGACCCGAACGCCGCCCGGTCGGTCATCGAGAACGCGCTCGAACCGCTCGTGGACTTCGACATCGACACGACAAAACTCGCGAAGCAGGGCGAGAAAATCCAACAGCGAAAGCAACAGATCGCCGAACAGCTACAGCAAATGTACCAGCAGCAACAACCGCAGGACCAGCGAACGCCGTCGCAGCCGAGCATGTATCAGTAGTCGACGCTGTGGTCAGAGCAGGCTCGACCCTCGTATTCCACGGGTAGTCGGGAAGCGGACGACCGGTACTTCGCAAACGGTACGATTCCCACGGAGCGCCCAACAGCCGATGAGACTTTTGAGGGTCGTCGGTGTAGGTGGCGAAAGACCATGGCCATCAGTCACGAGCTTACCGAGATTCGCCAGACTATGGAAGACGAACTCGACCCGAAAGCGGAACGCGAAGCCGAACGGACGGGAAAGTCGCGCTGGAACGTGTACGAGAAGACGCTGCGAACGGTCGAGCGAACCGCTGAACCGCGCGCGATGCGGGATCTGTCTGCGTGGATCAAAAACGTGATTCGAGAACGCGGGGAACTCCCGGCCGGCGAGGAGGTTCGCGAAGAAGGGCGGCGCGTCTGTCGCGACCTGGACTACGAAGTCGAACCGGACTCGTGGTTGCATCCTTAGCGCAGGGGCTAACGCGTCCTCGTTCTCCGAGTATTCCAGGGACGACGGTCTTTCGCCATCACGAGTCTTCGTCCGCGCCACGACAACTGCCAGTCACGGTTAAGAGGGGAAAATACCGAACGTGAAGGCGTCACGGTGAGTTCCGAGTAGCCCGAATTCCGACGAACGAGCCGTTACCGTATCCGGAGTGTATCGGTTCACGCTCGTCTATCTCGTCCAGTTCGTGATAGATAGTCTGGACGAACTCGAAGTCGGTGAATCCGGCGGCTTCCAAGTCGGCGACCAGTTCGTCGGTCGAGACGAACACCGCGTCCCTGTAGAAGGGATTCTCGTCCTGTAGCTCCTGATACAACTGTCCGAGCGGACTATTCTTGTCGATGTACCCGATGACGAGCGTCCCGTCCGGCCCCAGAATCCGATCAACTTCGGATAGCGTTGCCGGGATATCGTCCACGAAACAGATGGTCGTCACGATGAGCGCGACGTCGAACGCGTCGTCTTTGAGCGGAAGCGCCTCGGCGACGCCCTCGACCACGTCGATGCCCCGGTCCCGCGCGCGGGCTAGCATCCGTTCCGAGGGGTCGACGCCGACAGCCATCCCGAGGGGCGCGGCGAAACGACCACTCCCGACCCCGATTTCGACGCCGTAGTCGGACGACGATAGTAAGCGACGAAGCGCCGCCAGTTCCGACTCGTAGGCGTGCTCGTACTCATCGAACCACTGCTCGTACCGTTCGGTGTGCTTCTCGAACGGTTCCACCTTCGGCATACTTCATCGTTTGCCTGCCTCACTCTTCGTCCTGTCGGGCGTTTCAGCGACGAAACGGCGGTCCTGCAGATGCTTCATCGGTGGCTCCGTAGTCGCATGGCCGTCGACTTCGATTCAGACCACTCCGGACAGACGTTCAGCTTCGACATAAGGGTTTTCGACATCAAGTGACCTCACGTCTGAGTTCGGCCTGGCGTCGGAGAACACGTACTCATTTGTGCATGGGAATCGGAATATGCTGACGCCCGAGAGAAGCCCCGGGTCCCTCGTCCCGTGACGGAGGAGCGGACGATGAAACGAACGGTGACTAGAAACGAAGGCGGAGGCTGAGGTCCACGGTGCTCGAAGGCTACACGCGGGAGGAGATTGCATATCTGATGGAGCGACAGGACGCGAACGTCACGTCGTCGGTAAGTAGCGAGACGGACTATCCGGTCGTGGGCAAGAGCTCCAGCGGGTCGAAGAGCGAAGCAGCCGAGGACCTGAACGTCAAGCGGATGAGCACCGACGAGTTCCGCGAATAATTCCCGAGCGAACGCGAGTAACACGACCACATGCCGGACTCTTATCCCCCCGCGTCGGTGAAGGATCTCGCGCCGAAAGCAGCCATCTGGCTCGGTGTCCTCGTAGCACTGGCGCTGTTCCTATTCGCAGCGCGCCTGCTCGGGGCTGCTACCGAGGCGTTCTCTCCAGTCGTCGAACTGTATCTAGATCGAATCGTGACCAGCGATTCCTCGGCCCTCGGTGTCAGTTGGTTGGCGGCCTACGGATTGATGAACGGCTCGGTCGTGGCAGCAGTATCAGTGGCGTTTTTCCACGCGGAACTCGTCTCGCCAACGCAGTTCTTCCTGTTAGTCGTGGTAGGCCGGCTCGGCGCGTCTGGTGTAATCGTGCTCATCGGGGGACTGGAGTTCCTCCAGGAGCGTCAGGGGTCGGTCATGGAGTCGGTGAGTATGGGCATTCTCTCGTTTCTCGTGACCCAGACGATCTACCTTCCTGCGACCGCAGTGGGGTACATTACGCTCGATTGGCTTCTCTCGACGTTCCCGGCGGTCGAGTTGGCCGACGACAGCGGGGGAGCGAAAAGCATGAACGGAACCGCAACCGACGCGCTCGTCGACTACCTCGGTGCCGCTCCGACGTTTCTACTGGCCGTGGTCCTACTGTTCCTCAGCCTCCGGCTTTTCGACGCCGTCCTCGACAAGGTCGACACTGAACAACTCCGGCACCATTTTCGCGACAAGTTCGAAAGCAGGTGGTTCCCGTTCGTCCTGGGTCTCGTCGTTACCGTGGTGACGGCGAGCATCGTCTTTTCAGTGGGTATCGTCGTCCCCCTGTACAATCGCGACACGGTGGATCTCGACGACATCGTCCCGTACATTATGGGTGCGAATATCAGTACGTTCGTCGATACAGTCATCGTCGGCGTCGCGCTCGGGGCAGCCGACGCCCTGATCGTAGTCACGTGGTTCATAGTAGTTCTCGCGCTCGTCACCGGCCTCGCTCTCGCGTTCTATCGACCGTACTTCACGTTCGTCGAGACCTTGTTGACACATACCGTCGAGAACCGCGTCGTCTTCTTCGCCTTCTTCGTGCTAGTGGTAGCCGTCCCTGGTCTCCTCATTTTCGTCCAGTAGGCGGCCCCGTCTTGCCACCATTCTAATACAGCATTTTACGATTCATGCGATAGCTCACCAGTCCGATTACTGCCCTGACATCTTCCACGGCTAATCGAACAGGTTCGAATTACGCGTCTCGGTCGGAGGACTCACCCGAAGTGGTTTCGGGTTCGGTCTCACTTTCAGCCTCGGATTGCGGGCCGCCACCGGTTTGTACCTCTTCGGCCTCACCCCACCCCCCGGCATCAACGACCTTGAACAGCTTACCCCAGCTCTCGTCATCCTCGCTCTCCGGAAGCTGGTCGCGTAACTGCTGGAAGTCGGACAGCGGGACCTGGGTGCGTACGAGATCCGTGATGACCTGGGCGTGGTAGGCTGCTTCCGGTCGGTCAGCGTGCTCGATTTCGCTGACGCGCGAGACGAACTCGCGCCAGTCGAATCGCTCGCCGTGTTCGTGGACGGCACCGGTCATATACCACTTGATCTCCATCGGGAGTGAGGCGGCGAGATCCTCGGCTGCTCCCTCCGGAATGCGCTGGCCCAGGGTCATCAACGTCGCTCGAATCGCACGTACCGTCTCACCGGTAGCTGGTAGTTCGAGGCGGTGCTGCACTTGGCCCGTGAACTCATCGTAATTCATGATTCCCCCTTCTCTTAACGGCCTGCTAGAGTATAAATCCACGACGTTCGATCAACCGGACGGACGACGAGTGTATGCAGCAAATTACCTCATCTTCACATCCTCCTCCGCGTGAACGCGGAGGAATCTCGAGCGGTGGGAGTTTCAGGGCTGCAACCACGGATGTCGCCACTTCACGGGAGTACCCCATCTAAATGCGGAATTCTCTGCTTGAAGAAAGAGAGATTTCCGTAGCTACTGATTCACTCAGGTTGCCGAACCGTCATCACGGGAACTGGTGAGGTGCGCACTGTTTTTTCGGCAACGCTCCCAAGGAGGTATCGCTCGATGCCACTGCGTCCGTGGGTTCCCATTACGACGAGATCGATGTCGAGCTCTTCGACGTAGGAACGAATCCCGCGATAGGGGTTCCCGTGTTCTATCGCGGTTTCGACCGCAGACACGGATGCCTGAGTAGCTTGCTCCTCGATAGTTTCTACCGCTGACTGTGCCGATTCTTCGAGCGCATCAAGGATTGCACCCGAACCGACATCAGTTCCCATCGCCATCGTATCGATGACAGAGAGAGCATGTATGCGAGCATCGTAGGTGCTGGCAATATCGACAGCGGGGCCAATAGCGGCCTCAGCCCCCTCGCTTCCGTCGGTCGGGACCAAGATGTCGGTGTAGGGGTACGTGATTTCACCGTCGTCTTTCGCTTTGACTGTCAACACTGGCACATTCGATAGCCGGACAACCTTCTCGGTGACGCTCCCGAGAAGATACCGTTCGACACCGGTTCGGCCGTGAGTCCCCATGACGATGAGATCGATGTCCTGCTCAGAAGTGTACGTGAGGATTGCCTTGTGTGGAATGTCAGTACGGACTGCTTGTTCGACTGGGATGCCGCTCTCAGAAAGTTCGTTGTGGGCTCTCGCTACGAGATCCACACGCTCGTTCTTGATTTGGTCGTGCTGTGGGACATTTTCGAGTGTCCTGGAATCGGCCACACTTAGTGTGTGTACGCGTGCTTCGTAGCGTGTCGCTAGATCTTCTGCATAACCGACAGCCGCCTGCGCACAGTCACTTCCGTCGGTCGGGACGAGGATGTTGTCGAACATAGGCAGATAGTAGTGGGTTTGTCCGGAGGCCACATGAAGGATGGGAGGAGATTGCCACAAGCGATTGGCCTTATATTAAATATATGATGGTTAAATATACTCAGATTGCTGAATACATCCTCTGTCTCTCGTACACTGTGACTACTAGTAGTTGAGGGGCTTGGTTAGACAGTGCTACATAGAAGGCGCGTACCTTGCACACCGCCTTTGTGAAAAACGGCGTTACTGACAGTCGTCCTCGTGTTCGGGGTTGTCAACGACATCAAGTGTTCCGGGCTCTTAGCCGAGCGCGCTCGGAATCGTGGATTCCTGGCCGCAGATTGTTCACCGTCGATCACTGAAAACGAGGGGTATCTGTAGAAGAAGCCGATGCTTTGAGCATTACACCGCTCGAATCCTCGTTGGCCACGACCCGGTCAGCTTGCCGCCACGACTTCTATTATCGTTGGTGTCGATTTCGCGATATGCGATTAGTCGAGATCAGCGTCCCGATTGGTGAACAGGAAGCAGTAATCAACACGCTTGAAGACGAGGAGATCGATTACTATCTAACCGACGAAACGAGTGCTCGAAGGGGAACAGAAGATTATGCAGCGATCGTCACGTTTCCACTCCCCCGAAACGCCGTCGAGCCGATCATCGACGACCTTCGTGATGCTGGACTAAGTCAGGATGCACACGTTATCATCAGCGATGTCGAGGTCGACCTTTCTCGGCGGTTTGAGCGACTGATGAAACGGTATGCCAAAGAATCAAGCTGGCAGATCCGGATCTCCCGTGAGGAAATCCTCATCCGGGCGCGTGAACTCTCGCCGGGTCTACAGACGTTTCTTGTGCTGACGGTCATCAGTGCTGTCGTCGCGACGGCGGGGTTGCTCCTCGATTCCGCCGCGGTCGTCGTCGGGGCGATGGTCATCGCCCCACTCGTCGGGCCAGCACTTTCGGCCAGCGTTGGAACAATTCTCGATGATCCTGCGATGTTCCGTCGTGGCGTCTGGCTGCAGTTCGTGGGTGTCGTCCTTTCGATAGCAAGCGCCGCCGCGTTCACCCTTCTCATCCGTTTGGTCCCACTGTTTCCACCTGGGCGGGATATCACGCGAATTGCGGAGGTTAGCGGTCGTATCTCGCCCGACATACTCTCCCTGATCATCGCTCTTGGGGCCGGAGCAGCAGGCATTCTCAGCCTTTCGTCTGGTGTCTCGGCCGCGCTCGTCGGTGTCATGATTGCTGCTGCGCTCATCCCACCTGCCGCTGCTGCTGGTATCAGCATCGCGTGGGGTGAGCCGTTCGCCGCTATCAGTGCGAGCGTGCTCGTCCTCGTCAACGTACTCGCAATCAACCTTTCGGCACTCGTGACCCTGCGGTACATCGGCTATCGTCCGAAAAATTGGTTTAAACTCGAACACTCACGAAGTACAACGACTAAGCGTGTCGTCGTTCTCCTCGTTCTAATCGCTCTATTGTCGGTTTTTCTCGGTGGCATCACCCTCTCGTCAGTGCAGGACGCCCAGTTCGAGCGGAACGTTCGAACGATTACCGACGAGACGCTCGACCAACCACAATATGAAGGAATCGAACGCATCGAGATGGATTTTTTCTACGTGGGCACCTCACTCTTGCTTCCACAGGAGGTTCGGCCGCTGGATTTCCCGGCCCATCAGCCACGCCGCGTCGTCGTCACTGTCGGGACACCGTCCGATCGGTCGTATCCGGCCTTAGCTGAGCAGCTTCGCACACGAATTCGGAGCACAACAGGACACGATGTGTCTATACAGGTTCGGTACGTCGAGATCGACGAAGCAGGGTGATCAAAAGATCGGAGGTCATACACAACGAGTCTGTCACCACTCCGTGATGCAGTCTCCTTCCCAGACGGTCGTCATGGCCCGAGGTTCACCGGCGGTACGAGGCGGATGCCACGGGGGTTGCCCCCGTGGAGGAAGCCGATACTCGATGACGCTAACCACGGTCGATGACAAGATCGACTCCCACATCACACGTAAATTTTTTTTAGTCATCAACCGTAAATGTGAATCACGGATGGACGACGCGCCACGACGCACCGTGCCCATCAAACTCGACGTACCCGAGGAGCGTCATGGCGACCTCCATCAAACCAAAGAACAATTCCTGTACTGCGCTAACCGCACGAGCGAGTGGGCGTGGCGCTACGACAACTACTGCATCACCAGCAAGAGCAAGGCCGAAGACGCCCTCTACGACGAGTTGCGCGAGGAAACCGACCTCACCGCCAACCTCGTCCAGAAAGGCATCCGACGCGCCATCGAAGCCGTCACAGGCGGCGTCGAGAAGTTGAAGCAAGGAGAGAAGACCAGTCAGCCCTACTTTGACTCGTGGAGCGTGGTGTACGACAAACGCTCTGCGTCGTTCAACGACGGCCACGCCACGCTCTCCACGCCAAACGGCAGAGTCACCGCTGAATACGTCCTCCCGCCTGACGGTGAGCGCGGGGACACGCCGTTCGGACAGTACTACGAGAGCGACGACTGGGATGCGTCAAATGCCACGCTCCAGTACGACGAGCAGGACGACACATTCTACCTGCACGTCACGCTGAAGAATCCTGACTACGAGGGTGACGGAACGGAACGCCAAGCAGCCAGCCACGATGATGATGGTGCCGAGAACGGAGTGGTTCTCGGTGTTGACCTGAACGTGACTGGCGCGTTCGCCGTTACCTCTACAGGCGCATTTATCGGAAGCGCGGACTACCTCACCTACAAGCGCGACCAGTACGAAAAGCGCCGCGCACACCTCCAACAAACGGGTACACGGTCGGCCCGCCTCACGATTCAGTCCATCGGAAGCAAGTTCAGCGATTGGTCGTTGGACTGGCTCCACAACCGCGCCAACGACCTCATCGAAGAAGCCCAGTCTGCTGACGCTGACGGTATCGTTTTCGAGAACCTCGACCACCTCCGCGAGAACATCGCCAACGGGTCGAAGTTCCAGCAGTGGGCCTACGCGAAGTTCGTGGAACTCGGCGAGTACAAAGTGGAATCTACCGAGTTGTTCGTGGACTTCGTGAATCCTGCGTATACGAGTCAGCGGTGCTCGCACTGCGGGTTTACCCACGAGAACAACCGCGACGACAAGCAGTTCGCGTGTCAGGACTGTGGGTACGAGGTGAACACGGATTACAACGCGGCGAAGAACGTTGCGAACCGATACTCTCAGTACATCCATCGCGGGCAGACGTCTCGCGGTGGATGGGCCACCAGTCAACTGGCCCTCAAGTCAGGGACGCTGAACGTGAACGGCGACTACACGCCTGCCGAGTTACTCGGGTAGAACGGGAGTCCACTGACAAGCCTCGGGGCGTGACCCCGAGGCGGTTGACAGGGTGACCCATTCAACATTGCGCGTAGTGGCCCTCAAGGGGTGTCGGTGTACCGGACGAGTTCGTTCAGGCGCTGAACATACTCCGTCTGACTATCGAATCCACCTCGAGTACTGATGACCTCTTCTTGCTATAGGCCTCTCAACCATTGATAAACAAGCGACGGCCTGCTGTGTCCGCTTCAGCACTGAGCAGTACACCGAGAGGGAATCCGGAGAAAGGGACTTTGTCATTCAATAGCTGGCGGTGACGATACTTCTGTCTCCCTACTTGGGGACATATAACCGAATGTCGTCTACTGTAGCCTCTCCCTCGTAATAATTCATATGAGGTTCTCCGATGATAAAGTGGTCGGGATAGGCTGAGTCACTCGGCCATGTGTGGTCGATGGTGAAGCTTCCATGCTCGCCTTCAATCGTAATCGATTGGTCGAATTGACCGTCATACTCCTCCGGGGTGTTGTTGTAGTGCCAGATTGGATAGCCATTCTGGATGAAATCTCGGTGATAGCGCAAGGTTGCCTGTCCAATGAATCGGAAGTTCCCAGACATCTCCATCGTGTACCCCGTTGGACCGCGCTCGATGGCGAATCGGTAGCTTTGTTCGGGCATGAGCTCCGGTTTAATCTCGGCTGCAGAGACGATGGGGGGATTCTCACCGAAGTACGTGCCACACTCGGTCTCCATGAGGAACTCATTGTAGGCAATAGGTCTGTTGTTGAACCGGGAGCCGTCCATGAATATTTCGTTGATGGCGTTGTGAGTGCTCTTCGGTCCGTTGTAGTTATAGAGCTCCTTCGTAGCCGGATTACAGATAGACATATACCCTCCACGCGTCACATTATATGCATCCATGTTCACCTTCCGGTGACTATGGATGAAGAGATTATTGTGCGGTGCCGGATTTGGATGGTCCACGATCGTTAGGAAATAATAGCCGTTCGCAAAGCGTACGTCCCTGAAGTTAGAGTTACACATACTGGCGGGGCCGGAAAAGCTTCCACGTTGTTTCCATGGCCAGTTAGTCTTGCAGCCGCCTTTCTCATACCCGTTGAATCTGCCGTCATACTCAAAACTACCATTCCGCATTCCTCCAAAGGAAATCGAACGCAGTGTACACTCCACTCGATAGTGGCGAGGAAGGGCCTCAGTGGAGCGAATAATCAGGCCTCCATCGTGAGGAACCTGGAGATTTCCGGCACGTCCCCCGTGTGGCAGAGTAGTGTTCTGAAGTGACGGCGTGTTCTCAGGAGTGCCGTTTTCATCGTAGTCACGAGCAGCGAGCTCTGCTGTCAGCCACCCGTCTTCTCCAAACGGTACTCGTTTTCGCAGTATATCGAAACTCTCGATGTGTCGGTCGAAATCTTCGCCGCCATGGATCTCGAACCATTTTCCGTCGTCATTCAGTTTGGCTGGATCATCGACGTACCAGGGGCTCTCTTTGCCTAACGGGTCGCGTACCCATGGCGCTGAGTCAACCGGGAGTGGTTTCCCGAAGTTTTCGTGGTACTTCAGTTGCCAATTTCTGGCTTTTTTGCCTTCGTTGGCGGGGTTTTCCCTCTTTGCTTTGACTATTGTTCCTTCACTCAGTCCGAATAGCCCGGTGCCTGCTCCGGCAGCACTGGCTAGGAATTCTCGCTTGTTCAGTAGGTTCTTTTGTGGTTGTTCCTTGTCAACCATAACCAAATATCGTCACGATAAATAATAATAGTTTTGTTCATATAAATAAGTATTCAATATTCTAATTTACAATAATTAAGTTTGATATAGATTCATCATCTGGAGCTTTCACGGAATCACTCTCTCATGGCAGCCACGCCCTTTCCACAAACAGAACCGCTTCGATCCTATCGTTGGCCGCATGATTCTACCTTATCCACACTATTACCCCAGAATATAATACCGTTGTAAGTTTATTTGCGTAGATAAATGCTATCAAATGGAAGTATAGCCGCTGAAACGATACGGTAGGTCAGCTTGAAGTAGATGAACCCGTATATATTACGGAGACTCAAGCAGAACTTTATACATAATAATCCATCTAGTGATAAGTTTGTTCGTTATTTGGGTATTTTCGTTAAGGACCGCAAAAATTTGAGATACATATTCAGTAGTATTGCAATCACTTCACCAGACTATACCGAGGTAATATATTATAACCTACCATAACTATAGATACTGTTATCTGTCTTTCTAAGGGCGACATCTATTACACCCCTATAACTGTAAAGGGTAGGTTTGTCGTACTTCGTCGCGGTGGACGAAAAGCTCTTTCCGAAACGGAGAGAGTCAGTAGTTCTTGGTCTGGATTTCGATGATATTCACTGCATTACGCATCTGATCGAGGAGATTCTCGGAGATACGCTCGTCGGTGAGTTTGCTCATCGGCCCGGAGATAGAAATTGCTCCCGTTGCACGATCGTTATCGTTGCGAATCGGGACCGCAACCGCCCGGATGCCGTCTCGACGTTCTTGATCTTCGATCGAGAAATCCTGTTCACGCACTGTTTCCAGTTCCTGGAAAAGAGTCTCACGATCAGTGATTGTATGCTCGGTAGCAGGAGGGAGTCCGTGCGTGTCGACGATTTCCTCGACCCGTTCGTCGGGCTGGCAGGCCAGTAATACCTTTCCGAGAGCAGTCATATGCATATGCGTGTACTCACCCGTCACCGGTTTCTGCGTCACACCTTCGGGTCCCTCGGACTTGTAGAGGAGAACTCGCTTCCCATTTTCCTCGATACCCATGTCGACTACCTCTCCAGTCTCGTTCGAGAGTTTGTCTATCTGTGACTTGGCAGCCTGGTAGAGGTTTAGCTGATGCCGAGTGTATCCCCCATGTTTGAGGAATCGCAGACTCAGCCGGTACGTGTCCTCGTCTTGAATTACATAGCCGCTATCACGAAGTGTTTTTAGATACACGTGGGCCGTGCTCTTTGGAATTTCCTCATAATCTGCGAGTTCCGATACCGTCGCTCCGTCCATCTCCTCAAGTGATTCGACGATGTTGAACGCATTTACAACCGCCTGAATTCGGTTTTCAGATGATTTTTCTGAGTCTTGAGCCATGATATACCCTGTCGTTTCGGCCATTAAAATAATTACCCGATGATTTCGGTCCACCATTGTTGTACAATAAGCTATCATCGCTGGACTAATCGTCCATCATCGTTGAGGGGCATATAATAGATTATGGGGAAAGACGACGATATCCAACATGGTTGAATATGTAACTATCTTTCATTGCATATATCGTGGTCGTAAGAGTGGCTATGAGCAAAAGAGAAGCAAGAATCGAACCGCGTCAGGGCCGGTCGACAGATTGGTCGGTGCCCGTCTCGGCTGCTGTTTTCATCGCGGCGGCGATCGCTTGCGCGTGTGCACCATCTTCGACAGTAGCAAGCATCTCCTCGTCCGATTCGATCGCAGCGGCAAACCGATCGATCTGACGGCGAACAGCCCCATCCATCCGCCCATTCACCACTGGCCAATGGCGTGTATCAGGGTGATCAAATTGATCAGCGTGGACCGTTAACGTCGATCCGGGAGTATCAACCTCGGCGCGACCGGCTGTTCCAACCACTTCGAACGCGGCGTCAATCTGGCCCGGTGTATCGTCGGGAAGGATACCGTACCCTTCGAGGACGCCGGTCACACCGTTCTCGAATTCGAAGAGTGCCTGCATCGCATCGGGGACGCCGACTTCGTCGAGCGTCCCACGGTGCTCGACGGCACGGACGCATTCGACTTCACTTCCAATACACCAACGCATTGCGTCGATATCGTGGACGTTCATATAATAGACGGGATGACCTCGACCGCCGATGCGCTGGGACTCCGCAGTCGTAATCCCCCGTTTTGCACGTACACTCACAGGATCACCTAACCTACCGTCAGCGACAGCATCGCGTGCTCCACTGTAGCCAGGATCGTATCGAAGGATGAAACTCACGCCCGTCGACACGTCACTTTTGGCTGCCCTATCCGCAAGATTCCACGCCGACGAGAGATCGTCCGTAACAGGTTTCTCGAGTAACAGGTGACAATCACGATCAAGTGTAGCGTGAGCTTGCTCGGCATGTAACTGCTCGGGCGTGGCAACAATCGCTGCATCAGCATCGTCAAGTGCGGTCTCGTAATCAGTCAGAGCGCGGGTAGCTCCATACTCTTCGGCAATGGCCGCTGCACGGTCTTCGTCGACGTCGACGACGCTTGCAAGGTCGAGTGTCGGGTGGTCGCTCACGGCGTGGATATGGTTCTCGCCCATGAAACCACAACCGAGGACGGACACACTCACCATGTCAGTCCCCACCTTCCTCGCGGACGAATGCCTCGAACCGGTCGAGGCCGACTTCGAGACGTTCGAGTCCGTTCGCAAAGCTCATGCGGAGGAATCCTTCTCCGGCGTCGCCGAATCCCGACCCCGGCGTAGTAACGACACCATGATCGTACAACAGATTCTTCGCGACGCTGAGCGAGGAGGCGTCCAGCGACGAAACGTCGACGAAAGCGTAGAACGCACCCTCAGGTTCAGCACAAGAGACGTCGGGGATATCGTCGAGTCGGTCGACCACGTAATCACGGCGTTCGCGGAACGCTTCGTGCATCGACTCCACGTCGTCCTGCGGCCCTTCCAGGGCCGCAATGGCCGCATGTTGGGAGACGCTTGGTGCGCACGCTGTCGTGCTCTCGTGTAGCTTGGTCGCCGCATCGACGACGGCCTCAGGCCCGGCAAGCCAGCCAAGTCGCCAGCCCGTCATCGCGTACGTCTTCGAACACGATGACACCGTCAGGACATGGTCTGCAGCATCGACGTATCCGGCAATCCCAGTCGGTTGGTCACCGTACACGAGTCCCTTGTAGACCTCGTCAGCGATGACGTAAGCGTCGTGTTCGACCGCGGCCTCAACGACTCTCGCTACTGCATCCTGTTCGTACACGCTTCCAGTCGGGTTCGACGGCGAGGTCAGAACGACGGCGGCGGTCTCGTCACTCATGGCGTCGATGATGCGGTCGGAGTCGAGTGCGAACCCCTCTTCGTGGGGGAGCGGGACCTCAATCGGAATTGCGTCAGCGAGTTTCACCTGTGTTCGGTAGTTCGGCCACAAGGGCGTCGGAACAACGACCTCTTCGCCAGGATTGACGGTAGTCAGCATGGCAAGGTGGAGTGCTTCCATGGCGCCGGTCGTGACGAGGATCTCCGACCGCGGATCGACAGTGACCCCGTCACGCGCCATATCGGCGGCGATGGCCTCACGGAGTTCCGGCAGCCCAGCATTCGACGTATAGTGCGTCTTCCCATCTGCGGCAGCTTCGCTCGCTGCTTCGACGATATGGTCCGGCGTGTCGAAGTCCGGTTCGCCAATTTCGAGGTGGACGAGATCCTCACTATCATGTTCTTGCGCGAGATCGAACATCAGTCGAATCGAAGAACGTTCGACCGATGTGGCGCGATTCGCGAGACGGTCGACTGGAGAGTCGCTGGCTTGCCCTGATACCATTCTGTTAGATACACGAGGTCCCACGGTATTAATTCTGATGTCGAATCCCAGCGGCAGTAACTACAAATTCTGTCCGCCCGTGGGAAGATGTATGCGTCTCACTGATAGCGTCGCACTCATCGGATCCGGCGACGCGCGACTCACAGACCCCCTCGACTGCAACGTCTACGCAATCCAGGCTCAAGAAGGCCCGATACTAATCGACACCGGCGGAGGTGGTGACACTGAATCATTACTAGAGAACGCTCGACGGACGTTCGGCGACCCTGCTGGTGTACTCATCACGCACGCACACGCCGATCACTCACAGGGCGGCCCGGACTTACAGAACCGTGGGATTCCGGTCGTGGCCCCCGACCCGAGCGTTCCACTACTCACGGAGGGTACCGAAACAGAACTTGGTATCACGGCCGCCAAGCGTGATGACGTGTATCCCAACGACTACGAGTACACGCATTACACCCCAGACAGGACAGCCACCCCCGAATCCACCATCGATGTCGGGGGGCGACGGCTCGATGTCGCCCAGATACGAGGACATGCCAGCGACCACGTCGCCTACCTGACTGATGTCGACGGGTTGACCGCTTGTTTCATCGGTGACGCGGTGTACCCAGACGGATCAATCAGCCTCCTCAACACGCCTGGGTCATCGCTCGCTGATTACCGCGCCGATATCGAGAACCTCGTCGGGCGGGGAATCGACGCTCTCTTCACCGGACACGGGCTTCCGCGACTCCGCGACGGACAGGACAGTATCGATCAGGCCGCCGACGCACTCGCTGGTATGTACACACCGTCGTCGAAGACATAACTACCGATGGGATACGGCCGCCGTCGGGCGCTGTTACGAGAGAAGTCGTTCCAGCGCGGCACGATACGTGTCGACGGTCGACACCAAATCTGTGACGCTGATCGACTCGTCGACGGTGTGTGCGTCGTTCTGGATACTCCCTGGCCCAAACAGAACGGCTGGAATCCCGGCGTCGTGTATGAGAAACCGTGCATCGGTAGCTGCATTGAAGCCGACTGCGTCAGCTGAGACGCCGACCGAGTCAGCGGCGTCAAGAACCCCCTGAACGAGGTCGTGGTTCGCTGGCACTGCCGCAGCGCGAGCGAACACCGTGCGCTCGATATCAACGTCGATAGTTCTCCCGTCGACGGTGACATCGTCCAACAGTTCGCGTAGCCGTCGGTCGAACGGATCGGCTGACGTCGTACCCGGGAGGAACCGCCAATCAACGGTCGCAGTCGCGCTGTCAGGAACCACATTGGGAGCGATGCCACCCTCGATTTCGGTGACGGTGATCGTCTCGGGCGCGAGGAATTCGTGATTCGTCTCCTCACGGAGACGGTCGTCGAACGCCTCGATACGTTCGAGAACCTGCCGTAGGCCGGCAACAGCATTGACGGCGTCGTCCGGACGTCCTGAGTGTCCGCTCTCCCCGTTTACGGTCACCTCGTACCGTGCGACGCCCTTCTGGGCGATACAAACCTCTCGTTCGGTCGGCTCGCCGATGATCGCTGCGTCCGCGTCGACGCCACGTTCGACAAGTGCGCGCGTTCCCGCACCGGTATCCTCTTCATCGACGACGAACCCGAGAATCACTTCACCCGGATCGTCGACCGCTTCGTAGTAGGACTCCGTGGCGAGGACTTTTGCCGCCAGCGCAGCCTTCATGTCCGCGGTACCACGGCCGACAATCCGGCCGTCCTGCTCACGAAGCCGATAGGGGTCGCCAGTCCACTCGCTAGCGTTCGCCGGTACGACGTCAACGTGCCCCGTCAGGAGCACCGATCCATGCTCCGGATTGCCGACTCGTGCAACGACGTTCGGACGATCTGATTCGACCTCGTAGGACGCTACTTCGAATGGAATCGACGAGTCCTCCAGACGAGTGCGAAGGAACTCGGCGACAACTCGCTCATTCCCGGGTGGATTCTCGCTCTCGCGCTCAACGAGGTCGCGCGTGAGCGCGACCACCTCTCGTGTTCGCCCGCTCATTCGACGACCACCCGATCACTTCGAAGGTCGGCCAGTCGGTCACGGTCGAGATTCACGCCGAGACCGGGACCGTCGGCGTGAATACGGGGCAGATCGGCGCGAAGGTCGGTGACGCCCGCCGTCGTCATGAACGGACCGACCATCTCGTTCCAGATTACGTTTTCAAATGCGGCGGCGAAGTGGACACCAGCGGCCGTCCCCACGTGGCCCTCGACCATCGACCCAATCTGGACCGGCCGAGTGTCGGCCTCAGCGACCGCGTTGAGGCGAACAGCCTCGGTGATGCCGCCGGTCTTCATCAACTTGATGTTGAAAATGTCGCCGGCCCCCCGCTCGATTAGATTCAGTGCGTCGGCCGCCGTCTCGACACTCTCGTCGGGCATCACCGGCACGTCGACTCGGTCGCGCAGGGCGACGAGGTCGTCGACATTCTCCTTCGCGACGGGTTGTTCAATGACGTCGAGGCAGTCAGCTATCTCCGACAGTGCCGACAATGCCGTCTTTGCATCGCCCCAGCCCTGGTTGGCGTCAGCTTTGAGGCTCACATCGTCTGGGACTCCTTCGTCGATCGCTCGCACGCGTTCGACGTCCGTCTCGGGGTCGCCACCGACCTTGATCTTGATCTGGTCGTAGCCATCTTCGACGGCTGCCACGGCGTCTGCTGCCATCTCGTCGGGCTCTTTGATGCTCACCACCTTGGGTGCATCCAGAGATGGCGACTCGGCGTCACCGCCGAGTAACTCGTATACTGGCATCCCAGCGTACTTACCGCGGATGTCCTGAAGTGCGATCTCGATCGCTGCGTGAGCGGCGGGCGATCCGTCGACGAGCGCCCCCATCTCACCGACGACGCGCTCGATAGCAAGCGGATCGGATTCGAGCACTAGTGGTGCAAGTACGTCCTCGATTACGGCTGCAGTAGATCCCTGTGTCTCCCCGGTCACCTCGTAAGCGGGAGCGGCTTCGCCGAGTCCGACGATGCCCTCGTTGGTTTCGACCTCGACGAGAACGCGTTCGAGTTCCGGAATCGGTTTGAGCGCCGTAACAAAGGGTTCTTCGAGTGGGATCTCGTACTGGTGGATCGTTACGCTATCTATCTGCATACACTGCAATCTGACGCACGCTCACTTGTAAATTAGTATCGGGGTCCAGATGATGGAGCGACTGCCGATCATTCCACATTACAGTTCTGGGAGAACGTCATCTGCGGCGACGCGGTAGAACTCGTCCTGCTCGTAGCTGACGTCCGTAACAACGACGTGATCGGCGCCGCGGTCAGCCTGTTCGTCCACCCACGCAAGCACATCCGTAGGGTCCTCGGCGATGAGGAACGCGTCTCGGATCTCATCCCGGGAAACCTGGTCGGTCGAGGCTTGCAGTGCCCGTGGATCTGTTTCGTCGAAATTCTCCGGAATGAGCGTCGATGCAAACGAGTCCATCACTCGATCAATCAGACGTTCCGCATCGCCGTATCCACCGACGGTTTGTATCACGACCTCTCCGTCACCGCCGTGCTCGCGGTAGGTATCGATGACTCGCTCCTCGACATTGGGGATACCGGCGATGGTGATGACGTGATCGCCGCACTCGGCGGCGAGGCGTGCACTCTTCGGCCCTGACGCAGCGACGTACACTGGAACGTCCTCCTCGGGCTGCTCGTATGGGTATACCGGATCGAACGAGAACTGGTCGCCGTCGTAGCCGAAGAAATCGTCTGCAGTCCAATATCGGCGTAGAATGTCGATGGCTTCCCGGAGACGAGCGCCGCGTTCGTCCCACGACGGCCACTCGTCGACGAAGGGGTGTTCGTTCATCCGCTCACCCGTACCGACGCCGAGCATGAACCGACCGGGATATAGCTCGTCGAGGGTAGCCACTGCGTTCGCGATTACGAGTGGATGGTAGCGATACAGCGGGGGCGTTACGAATACGCCAACAGGAATCGATTCGGTTCGCTCCATCGCCGCCGGCATCCACGACCACGCGAACGGCGCCCGCCCCTCATCGTGGAACCACGGCTGAATGTGGTCGCCGAACCAGAGTGTGTCGAAGCCGGCGGCCTCAACCGACTCGGCCCGGTCAAGGTAGTACGCTGGCGACTCATACATTCCGCCGAGGTCGATACCGAACTCCATCGACAGAAATCTGTATCGTCGGGCGCATAATTGTTGTCCTTGGGTGGTGCACGGTACCAAAAAATAAAGACCGTCGCGCGACATGTTCTGGTCGACATGCAAGCTGCAATCTGGGCCTACCCGTGGGATCTCCTCGACGAAGGTGTCGAGACCGTCGCCGACCGACTCGGAGAGATGGGCGTGACCGAGGTCAACCTCGCAACCAACTACCACTCGGTGCAGACGTTCCTCCCCCACAACCCGGAACGACGAACGTTCTTCGCACACGCCAGTTCGTACTTTCAGCCCGGTGACGGCTACGACGGTATCACACCGGTACCTAACGAGACGATGGGTGAGGACGATTGGCTGGAGCGAATCGTCGAAGAGATAGCGGACACTCACCTGACGCTGAACTCCTGGACTGTCGGTTGTCACAATTCGAGACTGGGGATGAAGCGTCCCGACCTAACGTTGGAATCCCCTCACGGAGATTCGCTCGTGTTTGGGCTCTGTCCATCCAACCCGGCTGTGCAATCGTATCTCACGAATCTGGTCGAAGACCTCGACGCACGAGCTCCGTTCGAACGCATCGAACTGGAGACGTTCGATTACTTCTACGGGACGGGGTTCGGATGGCACCACGACAAGTACCATACCCGCCTCGGGACGCTCGGCGAGTTCCTGTTCGGCCTCTGTTTCTGTGACCACTGTCGTTCGAACGCCGCCGACGCAGGGATCGACGTCGAGAGAGCACGTGAGACGTGCCGGACGACTGTCGACGGACTCGCGGAAGGTAACCTCGACCCAGAGCGTTCGGTAGAGGAGTGGCTCGACGGTCACCCGACGGTTGCTGACTACGTCGACGTGCGAACAGACACTCTCGCCGACATGTTCCGAACGCTGGGGGACGCTGTCACAGATGCAGAACTCGGATACTACGTCGGCTTCGTTGGAGCGGATCGATCGTGGATGCACGGAGCAGACTTGGAGGCTCTCGCCGATTCCGTCGACTTCTACACGGTTATGGCGTACGAGTCTTCTCGAGAGGCGGCCGTCGAACAGTACCAGACGGCACTGAAGCTCTCCGGCGATGTACCGGTTCACGCTGGCGTACTCCCTGGGCATCCCTCGGTTTACGATTCACAGACGACCCGTGAGATTGTCGACGGACTCGCGGAAGCCGGCGCCCCGCGGCTCTCCTTCTACAATTATGGACTCCTGCCGGAACACAATCTTACGTGGATCGAAAACGCACTCGAAACGTATCCTAACTAATACTTTGCGGCTATGCAGTGAAGAATACTATTTTCCGGTATTCTTCTCCGAAAATATCCGACAGCTATTAATTAGCGGAAAGGGTTTCTACTGATTGTCTATGCCAGACGATAGCAACGGTACAAGTATCGCTTCAAGACGTAAGTTTATTGCCACTTCGAGCCTCGTTACTGCTGGTCTTGCCGGGTGCACGGGATTCGGAGGTGGCGATGGCAATGGTAACGGTGGCGGTGGCGGAAACGGTACTACGAAACTCACGTACTGGCATCAGGAAGGTGTCCCCCACCGACAGAAACAGTTCGAGAAATACACGAAGAAGTTCAACCAGAAACAGGATAACATCGAGGTTACCGTCGAACCCCAGAACTGGAACTCCGTATTCGGCAAACTAACGAGCGCCCTCGAAGCGGGGAAAGAACCCGACTTCATGTTCTCCCTCCCGGCGTTCACGATGACGTTCCAATCCCGTGGTGACCTCGTCGACGTCTCCGATATCGTGAAGGACCTCAAGAAAGAACACGGAATGTTCGACAACGCTATCACGCCGTTCCAATACCAGGGCGGTACATGGGGGATTCCGATGTGGGACATGGTATTCCTCCATCACTTCAGGACTGACAAACTGAAAGACACGAACGCCTGGGCTCCAAAGAATTGGCAGCAGTGGTCACAGGCGTTAACGAAGGTCACCGACAACGACAATTACGGAATCACACTCCCGGCCGCGAAGAACCTCTGGACCACCGAGAACCTCTACACTCTCATGATCAACAACGGAGCCTACGTCTACGGTCCAGAGGGGAAGATCATGTTCGACACCCCGGAAACCGTTGAAACACTGGAATTCTATAAGAAGGTGTTCAAGCAGGCTAGTCCACCGAGCGCGACCAACTGGGGCTGGGCAGAGTGGGAACGGTCGCTCCTACAGGGCACGAGTTACTCGACGAACGGCTTCTCGTCATGGGCCCGCAGTCTCGAAGAGACGGAGCACGCAGGGAAGTTCAGCGCTATCGAGCAACCCTCCCCCAAGGGCGGTCAAGAAGGGAGCGTTCACTACGTCAACGACATCATGGTGTTCAACGAGAACAAAAAGAGCGCTATCGCGAAGTTCGTCAAATTCCTGCACAGCAAGGGCGTCTACGGTGAGTGGTTGGCCAACACTGAACCGACGCTGTACCTTCCTGTCACCAAGACGGGGAAGAACTCAGACAAGTTCTGGAACCACAAACTCATCAAGAAACACGAGGAGATGGTCAAGACGCAATTCGACGCACTACCCAAAGCATCTCTCTACGGATTCCGCGACATCCACCTCAAGAACGACACGTACATCCCCAGTGTCGGGACGCTCGAAGGCTCCCACGTGCTAGGAGAAATCGTTCAACGGCTCATCGTAAACGACCAGTCTCCAGAGAAAGCAGCTTCATGGGGACAGAAACGGCTACAGAACGTCTTGAAGACCGAGAAAAGTAGCAAAATCAACTGACGATGTCGACGACAACTCGTTCCGAAGCGGTCCGCCAGTATCTCGAGAACTACGATCGGGAGACGCTCGTCGGTGCGGGCCTCATCGTCCCGGCCGTTCTCCTCATTGTTCTCGCTCTCGTATATCCGTTCCTGAGCGCCCTCTTCATCAGCTTCACAGACTACGCGGCCGGCGAAATCGTTGGGCTGTCTCACTACGAATGGTTGTTCGGAACGGATACGTTCTGGTCGGCGCTCAAACGAAGCCTCTTGTGGACGGTCGGCAACCTCGCACTCCAAGGTATCGCAGGTATCGGCATCGCGCTGTTGCTCCACCGCCATTTCTTCGGACGCGACGCGGTTCGAACAGTTATGCTGATTCCATTCGTCATCCCGTCGGCAGTGACGGCTGTCATGTGGCGGTGGCTTCTCAACACGACCTATGGACCGCTCAACCAGTGGCTCGTCCAATTAGGGCTGTTGGCACAGCCCGTGAACCCGCTGGCAGATCCGTCACTCGCCCTCCTGACCGTGACGCTCATCAACACCTGGCGGTGGGCGCCTCTCGTCGCACTCGTCGTGTTCGCGGTGCTCCAGACGATTCCGAACGAAGAATACGAGGCCGCCCGCATCGAGGGGGCTGGCATGCTCAACGAGTTCTATCACGTCACGTATCCCCACTTACAGAGCTCTATGACTGTGCTCGGTCTACTAGGCTTCCTCCTGACGTTCAACATCTTCGACATCATCTGGCTGCTGACCAACGGTGGACCGGTCGGCAGAACGACTACACTCCCCGTATTCATCTACGAAATCGCGTTCAATACGCAGCGCATCGGGCGTGGGACAGCCATCAGCGTCGTGCTGTTCCTGCTGCTCGTCGTGTTCGTCGCACTCTACTTCCAGCAGGAGGAATTCAAAGAAGGAGGTGAGTTCGCATGAGTTCGCGGTACTCCACCTACCGTCGCGTCGCAGAGGGTATGCGGTACACCCTGATAGCGACAGTACTCGTCGTCTTCTTGTTCCCCTTCTACTGGATGCTCAAGACGTCGTTCGAACCAACGAACGTCATCTATCAGGGCGTCCACCTCATCCCGCCGAAGATGACGTTCGATCACTACCAGCGAGCGCTCGAGATCGAATTCGTCGGTGCAGTCTGGAACAGCCTCATCGTCGCCATCGGGACGACGCTGCTGACGACGGCCGTGGCGCTACTGGGTGCGTACAGCATCCTTCGATTCATGTACCCTGGCCGCCAGAAAGCTGCGAAGCTGGTGTTGCTAACGTACATGTTCCCACACGTGGCGCTCATGGTGCCGCTGTATCAACTCGCCGCGGACTTCGGGATGCTCGGACATCCCGTCACGCTAATCCTCGTCCACTCGATGCTGGCGCTACCATTCTGCATGTGGATCCTCCAAGCGTTCTTGGAAGACATCCCACGAGAACTCGAAGAAGCAGCGCTCGTCGAGGGGGCGAGTCAGTTCGGCGCATTCCTCCGCATCACTATCCCGCAGGCGATGCCCGGCATCATCGCTGCAGGGACGTTTGCGTACATCATGTCGTGGGGCGAGTACATGTTCGCGTACGTGCTGATGACCGATTCAGCCAGTCACACGGTACCGGTCGCACTTCAGCAGTTGCTCGGATCGTACTCCATCAGCTGGGGCCTGCTTGCGGCGGTGAGCGTCATCGCGACGATTCCCGTCCTTGCCTTGTTCTGGTTGATGGCGAAGTACCTCGGTGAAGGCATTGCGAAAGGTGCAGGAGTGGTCTAAACATGGGCGAAATCAAACTCGACAATCTGACGAAGGAGTATGGTGACCTCGTAGCAGTGAACAGCGTCGACATCACTATCCCTGATGGGTCCTACACGATGATTCTGGGCCCCTCCGGCTGTGGAAAATCGACCACGCTCCGGATGATCGCCGGACTGGAGACGCCGACGAGGGGTGACGTGAGTATCGACGATGAAATCGTTACGGATCTCCCCCCGCGCAAGCGTGATCTCAGCATGGTCTTCCAGAATCTCGCGCTGTGGGATCACAAGTCTGTTCGCGAGAACATGGCCTTCGGGCTGGAGATGGACGGTGTCCCGAAGAACGAGCAAAATGAACAGGTAGAGCGTATCGCAGAGATACTCCAAATCGAGGACAAACTCGACCAGTCACCCGCAGCGCTATCCGGTGGGCAGCAACAGCGCGTCGCCCTCGGACGGAGCCTCGTCCGCGAACCAGACGTCATCCTGCTAGACGAACCGCTTTCCTCGCTGGACGCGAAACTCCGCCTCGAGATGCGGGCTGAGCTCGCGCGTATCCAGCAGCGAATCGGTACCACGTTCGTCCACGTGACGCACAACCAGGAGGACGCCATGTCGATTGCCGACGAGATTCTCCTACTCAACAACGGCCAGATTCAACAGTACGGCGACCCGATCGACCTGTTCGAGGATCCGAACAACGAGTTCGTCGCCAACTTCATCGGTACACCGAGCATGAACCTCCTTGACGCGACGTATGTCGACGACGGAGAGCAGCCGTACATCGACGCAGGTGGGTTTCAGCTCGCCATTCCCGAGGCTTACCACGATATCTACCGTGAGAACATCCCCTCTCGGGATGTCCACATAGGAATGCGACCGAACAAGCTTCGCCCTGCACGGAACGGTGGAACGCCCGACATGCCGTCGTTCGATGCCTCAGTCTCGATGGTCGAGACGTTCGGCGACGCCAACTGGTACTACCTCGACGCAGGCACTGACGAAGACCTGATCATGAAGACGGCTGACGAAGACGTGATTCAGTCGGTGTCGACGCACGACGACCTCACAGTCTCAGTGAGTCCGGATGCGATTCACGTGTTCGACCCTGAGAAGGGTGAGGCATACACCTGATCATGCCCTTTCGGTGCCAATCTTGCAGGGCGTCGGTAGCTGACGTATCGGCAACCTGTGATGAGTGCGGTGGATTCGTCCGCTACGTTGAGGACGACTCAACGGCGCTCCGTCGCGCCGTCGATGGGGATCCAGCAGCGGCGCTTCCCGACTTTGCATCCGATTTCGGGATGGGAGAGGGTTCAACTCCTTTGGTCGAGTTCGATCGAACGAGCCAGACTCTCTCAGGAACTGTCTACGGCAAGCTGGAGTCACTGAATCCGACGTGCTCGTTCAAGGACCGCGGCAGTTCGCTGACGGTGTCGGCTGTCACCGACGCCGACACTCCCTGGGAAGGACTCATCGTCGCCAGCACCGGGAATACTGCACCGAGTGTCGCGGCGTACGCCGCCCGAGCCGGCGTCCCATGTGTAGTGCTAGTGCCAGAAGGAACGTCGTTATCCAAGCTCGAGCAAGTCGCGGCCCACGGCGTCGACATCTTCACCGTCGACGGGTCGTTCAGTGACTGCTTCCAGCTGGCCGACACAGTTAGTGACGACAGGGTGCTCAACGCGACAGCCGTGTACTCTGCTAACGCGCTCGTCGCCAGTGCGAACCGCACCGTCGCGTTCGAACTCGTCGCGGAGTTAGGGCAGGCCCCAGACTGGGTGACCGTCCCCGTCGGTGCAGGACCCCTGCTCGGGGGAACACATTTCGGATTCGCCGAACTCCGCGATGCAGGAATCATCGATAGTGTCCCACGAATGCTCTGCGTGCAGGCACGCGGATGTCATCCCATCGTCCACGCCATAGAGCACGGTGAGACAGTGCGTCCGTGGACGGAACCGATCACGACGACAGTCGGCGCTATCGCCGATCCGCTTGACGGATACGCCGCCGACGGGGAGCAGACCCGCCGAGCCGTCGTCGATAGCGACGGTGACGCAGTCGCACTCGACGACGAGATGATCTACGAAGCAACGAACCGCCTCGCAGCGACCGAGGGCGTGTACGCCGAGCCCGCGAGCGCGGCGAGCGTCGCCGGTGTTCGTGCAGCGGACAGGGTCAACGACAATGATACCGTCGTTGCACTGGTAACCGGTCATGGACTGAAAGAGAAAGACGAGGTCGAAGTAGCAGCCGAACCCGTTGGAACAGATGCGTCGGTGGTTCGTGACGCGGTGTTGTCTGGTTCAGCCGACTGAGACGATAATCATCGGAACTCCGGCAGTACGTCTTCGCCGAACCGCCGGATACTTTCGAGAGCGGGCTCCTGATCCATTCCGGGGAACTGCGTCCGGAAGATGAGATTGTCGACGCCGATGTCGCGGTACGTCTCGACTTTCTCCGCCACCTCAGCAGGCGTCCCGACCATTATCTGATCCTCAACATCGTCCCACGTTGGCCGACTGTCGAACTCGGGATTCCCCCATTTGATGTACTTTTCGTGAAGGTCGAGCATGTACGGTTCCAGTGCGTCGTAGGCCTCGTCCGTTGTCTCGCCGACGAAGCCGTCGACCATGATGGTGACCTCGGCGTCGTCAGGGTCTTTTCCGGCTTCCTCGACGGAATCGTAGTAGAGCTCGATGTCGTCACGAAGTTGTTCTGGTTCGGTCACCGCCGCGGTGAAGCCGTCACAGCGGTACGCGGCACGCTTGATCGCCACTTCGGCGTTACCGCCGCCCCAAAACCGAGGGCGCGGATCCTGTACGGGTTCTGGGCGAACGAACCCATCGTCGAACTGGATATGGTCGCCGTCGTAGTCGAACCGTTCGCCCTCTAGAAGTCGCTTCGCGACCGAGATCGATTCTAGGAATCGACCCACGCGGTCGTCCATCCCGACTCCGAAGTTGACCAACTCGCTCTCACGGTATCCCAGCGACACTCCCCAGTTCGTCCGTCCGTTTGTGAGGTGGTCCAGCGCTGTGATGCGCTCGGCAAGGTGAATTGGATGATACACAGGCAAGATCAGAATGTTAGTCGTTAGTGTCAGCGTATCGGTGCGAGCTCCAAGTGCCGACAGGAAGGTGAATGGTTCGTAGAACCCGTCCTCGTAGAAATGCCGTTCTCCGACGGCCGCTATGTCGTACCCCAAGTCTTCCATGAGTGCTGCCTGCTCGAATGCTGCTTCGAACTCGAAATCTGTGCGTTTGTCACCGTACTGGTTCAGGTAGATGCCGAACTCCATGTTGTTCTGTGGTACCTGCTACCATTTATACATTACACATAAGTTCGGACGTGTCGGCACGATTCCCATAATATCCCAGGTAAGTATCTCGAAATATTACCCAAATTCCATTGCGGTGGTCGTAATAGAATGGTACGTGGTAGAATGCCACTCATAGAAACCGAAGGCGTCGAAGTCATCAACGAGGAGCAACGCAATCGAGGATTCTGGAAAATATTCGCCATCTGGGCGGGGTTCGCCATCGTAATCACGAACTTCCTGCTCGGGTCGTTGACCATCGGTGCTGGATTGGTAGAAGGATTCACGGCTGCCGTAATCAGTATCGTGCTCGTCGGCGTCATCGTCTATTTCGGAACGAAGATCGCCGCCGAACAGGGAACAGCAGGAACAACAGCAATGCGCGCGCCCTTCGGAATACGGGGACGAGTCATCCCAGCACTCGCAACAGTTCTGGCGACAGTCGGCTGGTTCGGTGTACAAACCGGTATCGTCGCATCCAGTTCGAAAGCAATTCTTAGTAACTTCGGTATCACGGTTCCGTTCTGGCTTCTAGCAGGAGCACTAGGAATCGTGATGGCAACGGTCGCAGTATTCGGATACGAGTGGATCGAGTGGCTCAACCGGCTTGCAGTGCCGATCATGACGATCCTACTCGGACTGGTCGTCTACCAGATCTTCACAAACTACTCGACCAGCCTCGGTAGCAGTGGCGGGACCGGGATGTCATTCTGGGCAGCACTGAATGTCTTCCCGGCCGCCACCGCCGCATACCTCATCGTGGCGATGGATTACGGACGATACGGACAATCCCAGGACTCCTCACGCCCAGGATGGGGTGCGACGCTCGCCTGGATCATTTTCGCCATCATCCTCGCAGCGATCGGGATTCTGGCAGCCGCCGCCGCGGGGACGTGGAACCCGGTCGAAATTACAGTCGAACTCGGACTCGGATCGGTCGGCCTCCTGCTGTTGATCATGGGATCGTGGACGACGAACGTGACGAACGTCTACGTCGGAGGAATTGCACTATCGCAACTCACGGGCCTGCAACGGCTCTACATGACCGTGCTAACGGGACTCGTCGGAACTGGACTCGCCGTCGCCGGCATCTTCAGCTACGGGGGCATCCAGAGTTTCCTCTCGGCGCTGACGGTCACGCTCGTCCCGACGACAGGTATCCTGCTCGTGCATTACTACCTCATTGAAGGCGGGATGGACATCAACGCCCTGTTCGAAGTCGACGGGAAATACTGGTACGTCCGCGGATGGAACCCAGTCGCAGTAATGGCGTGGGCGATCGGCGCCGCGTTCGCCGTGCTGGCACCCGACTGGACTGTTCCAGCGTTGTCGAGCGCGCTCGTCGCGGGAGTCATCTACTACGCACTCGACTCCCCGGTCGGAACCTGGATCGAACGATATCAGACCCAGCCACGGAGTAGCGACTAAGTGATGACTATCAGCGTCGCCGTCCTCGGTCTCGCGTCGTTCTACGGGCCAGCCTACGCAGAGCGGGCAGCGAATCACCCAGACTGCGAGGTTGTCGCCGTGTTCCCGGGGGAGACAACTGACGAACAACGAACTGCCCTCGGTCGCCCGACCGACGAATCGATTACGGCGGAGCACGACTGTCGTCTCTATCACGACGTCGACGAACTGCTGGACGCCGAGCGCGTCGACGCGGTAGTAGTAGCCACACGAACACGCCGACGTGCTGACGACGCCTGTGCATCGCTCAGAGCCGGAGTCCCAGTACTCACAGCGAAACCTGCCGCCGACAGTCCGCAAGGAGCCGACGAAATCGCCGTCGCAGCAGCAGAGGCCGATCTTCCCGCCGTAACGACGAGTCCTGCTCGGTTCGACGATGCTGTGGCGACCCTTGGACAACGTGTTCACCGTGGAGCAATCGGTGACGTCGTCAGCGTCCGTGCTGCAATTCGGCATGACCGCGTACCCGAAGCGGGCATCGAAGCGAACGCTGAACACGCGCCAAAGGAGGCTGGAAGCAGTTACGCAATGGGATTCTACACCGCCGACGCACTCGTGTGGCTCGCGGACGACAGACCCGAGCGGCTCTCGGGAGAACTCTCTAACGTAAATACATCCCACAGCACGCATCCAGACCTTGGCGCTGCGACCGTTCACTTCGCCGACGGTAGCGTCGGAGAGATGTCGATGACGTACGCTACCGATTGCCGGGACCCGCTCGGGAATTGGGAAATCGAAGTGGTCGGGACAGACGGAATCCTCCGTACGACGCACCAAGGGTACGATGGGATTCACTGGCATGCCGGCAAGGCGGACGATCGACGAGCAGAAGTGTTTGGACGGGTCCAGAGCCCTATCCTTGACCGCCAGTTCGACGCGTTTATCTGCGCCGCCAGAAGCGATTCTCGACCAGGTGCAGTTCCGCCAGCACCGGATACGGTCGCGGACGCACTTGCTTTGTGTTCAGCCTGGGAGGACGCTGCCAACTCAGGTGTCGTTGACTTGTGACGACACCGCTGTTTTATCGCCAAGTTCTGACATATAGCTGAAGAACCGAATCGTGCTCGAGCACTGCTTTGCCATCCGCAGCCCACCCACGAGATGGTGGCGTGCTGAAGCGGTTGCCAGCACGTCTTCAGCAAGCCATGGCTTCTCATTTTCCAGTTGCTCGGTATCAAGGGGGTCTCGATCTCGTCACGCAACGCGTTATCTGGCGCTGTCCCTCGGCCCTTGTATCGACATACTCTCTTCCATCGGAAACTGTCTGGTGGATATCCTGACCCTCTGGATGCGCTGGCGACGCGAAATACACGACAGAGACGAGCTGTGTATCGCCAACGGTGGTCTAAGCCGACGACAGCCTTACCTGCTTCTCTATGCATAGTCTCGTAGCACTCCATGCTTGCCCCGCTCCGGGAACGTTCTGCTCTGAATGACGGTATCGAGTCGGTGCTCACCGACGCGTTTTCCGATCGTGAGGTCGCAGTTGTGACGTTCTCGGGGACCGTCGTGGAAGGAGAAGAATCACACGACGCTAAAGCAGTGAGGGTACGTTCGACTGTAAATCCTCGAGGTTACTAACTGCTCGCTAGCGGACACGGCTTTCGTGCTTCCCCGAGGGCAGTGATGCGGCCGAATCCACTTCCGTTTACCGCTCTAAACGGTAGTGATGTTCTCTCACCCCTGCCAGACATATTGGACTCCTCAACTCCTGTACCTCACGAAAATGGCGCTCTAGAATTTTATAAATCATATACTGCGATATCAAATACGGCCACGGGGAAGTTGAGACTACAACGGGTTTAGCGGGATTGTAATGCATGGTTTCGGGCGGATTGGTGAACTGGAACTGAGTCAGATCGACTCTAGATTGCCCTTTCCTGTCACCCTATCAACTACACTGGTGGTTTTCTAAGACTGCCGACAGCGTTGCCACTCAGAAATCCGGGCTGTCTCGGACTGTGGCTCTCACTATCCGATTCCGGTCTCCTTCTTTAGCAACGTCAGTGTATTATCCGCCGTCACCATCGGTGAGTACTCGTATGCACCAGTCAACTTGACCTGTACGAGCAGATCGACTGCACGCCAAATCGAGTACAGCAGACAGGCGAATGCGAAGTAGAAGAATCGCAGTACGAAGTTCTTCGACGTGGTGGCCGCCATGAACCGCTTGATCGATTTGTAGCCACTCTCAATCTCCCAGCGGTAGCCATACTCACTGAGAAACCCACCGCCTCGATTCGACATGAACACCGAGTACTGTCGGTAGTCGTCATGTTCAGCGTTCTCTTTCCGTCGGTAGACCAGCGTCGTCTTGTGCCATTCGTTGTCCCCGAGATGGAGTTTCCGGTCGGTTTCGTACCGACTCTGTCCGCGTTGGAGGAGTCGCTTCGCCTGGGCTTGCTCGCTGGTCCGCATCCGTTTCGGGACGACGTACGAGAGCCCGCGCTGACTGATCATCTCCAGCACTTGCTGGCTGTCGAACTCCCGATCCATCAGGACGTTATCTACGTGAACGAGATCCTCGGCAGAGCTGAGCAGATCCTCGACGATCTCTTTCCGTGATTCCCCTCGTCGAACCGGTCGCGCATCGAGGACAATTGGGACAGCATTGCCGACCAGCTGGACTGTCGCCCACTGGTAGGCGTACTCGTTGCTTTGCTCTTTCGTCCCGATAATCTCGTCTTCGTGGCCGGTCCTATCGCCGGTGAACGGATCGGCTTCAGTGATATCAATCGCGACGATCCCTGCTCGGAAAAATTCCTCCGTCTCCGCAACCTCGTCAAGTAGTTGATGGACAGCCTGCCGGTACATCTCTCGAACCTCCAATATTGAGAGGTCGCGAATGTGATCGCGATGGGCGTGCCCGAGTGGTGTTCGATCACGCGTCGATTCGCGAATGAAGCTTCGAGCCCCCTCGTTGGCCGCCACGTTCTCACGGAGTCCGAGATAGGTCTGCAGGCCCCAGTAGGCGTTCTCGTGGATCTCACAGCCCTCACCACGATTCAGAGAGAAAGCCGGGAAGACGACTCGACTGACGTGATCGATGATTGTCCCAGCTCTGTCGAGGATGGTTCGATTGTCTGGATCTGATTCGTCTGCATCGTCGCCAGGAGACGCAAGATGTCGGTCTGGTTTGCGTGGGACGGCGACATCCGCGCTTTGAGCTTTGATGAGGATCGTTCGGGCCGCTTTCTGGACTGTTTCGCGAAGCTCAACGGTGAAGCGCGTGTGCCAGCTGCGCCACAGTGTCGATTGATTAGGGATTGTCTCCAACCCTAAACGCCCACAGAGTGTGGGATGGCTATCGAGGTACTCGACGAGTGCTGTTTCGTGCTCCAGACCGTGGAGTTCCTTCAGGAGAAACGCTTTAAACAATCTGGACATCCCGTACTGATACGAACTGGAATAGCGGTCGTGTGGACCGAAGTCAACGTATTCGAGGGGATAGTGGATCGCGAACTCATCAACTGATTCGTGGGCCTCATGTTTGAACCAGGCCGAGGCAACGATTCTGATGTCCTCAGTAAGGCCGCCTAGAGAACTGCGGTCGTAGAGCGGTGTGGTGGAGTAGACAGGCCACGACGAGTCTCCGCGTTGAGCAATGGCCCGGTAGACGGCACGTCGAGATGCCTGTGTGGAGGACACGGCTTCGTACTGTGCCCCGACAGCCAAGAAAGCGACTCCCTCGTTCGGTACATACAGAGGCCTCACGTATCGCTCAATACAGCGGAAGGGTTATATGGCATAGTCTTATTGTCTGAAAATAGAGGCTGAAGGATGACCGTTTCCACCCTCTTCTAAGTCGTCGCGTTCCCGCTTTGGGGCCGCGAGAATCGTCTTTGTAACGATTAGAGCGGTGTGTCCGATTCCATCGCTCACAGCGCCAAGCATCAGCAAAATATGAGTAAACTACCGACACGAGCAGACATCGACGACCAGTACAAGTGGGACCTCTCAGCTATCTTCGAATCCGTCGAAGATTGGGAGAGCGAATGGACCGCAGTTCACAACCGGCTGGAAGACCTCCGCGAGTACGAGGGCTACATTGCGTGTGACGATGAAACGTTATTACGCGCTCTCCAGTTATTCGAGGAAATACTCCGCCGCACACAACGGCTTCGACTATACGCCCAATTGAAGCGCAACGAGGACACCGAGAACAGCGCCCATCAGGAACGACTCCACAAGTCAAATCAGTTAGACCGGGATGTGACGAAAGTTACCGACATGGTGCGGCGCGAGATACAGACCGCTGGCCGCGAGACGATAATGCAGGCGGTTGAGACGACTGAGAAGTTGGGTGTGTACAAGCATTTCCTCGATGACGTTCTTCGGATGGCAAGGCATGCACGGTCTTCAGAGGTTGAAGACCTGCTGGCAGATTTCACCGAGGTCATCGAATCACCGACGCGTGTCTACTCCTCGGTCACGAACAACGACATCGAGCCACAGTCTGTGGAGACGCCCGAGGGGGAACAGGTCGAGGTGACGGGGGTCAATCTCGGTAAACATCTCCGTCACCGGGACCGCGCGTTCCGTCGCCGTGCCTACCAGTCGGTGTACGAAGAACACGCCGCCGTAAAGCACACTATCGCGACAGCATACGCGGATAAGGTGAAAGCACAGGTTGCACTCGCGGACGCTCGAAACTACGACTCAGTACGGGAGATGGCGTTCAATAAATCGAGCTACCCCGAAACCGGCCTGCACATTCACCTCCCTGTCGAGGTTCACGACACCTTGACAGCCGCAATCCGCGGCTCGCTTGACCCACTGCATCAATACTACGAGCGGCGAAAGGCAATCCTCGGGCTTGACGAACTCAAAGCGTGGGACTTGGATGTTCCACTTGCTGACGCGCACGAACCGACTGTGACATATGAGGATGCGCAGGACCACATCCTCGCCGCTGTCGAACCGCTCGGGGATTCATACAAAAATCGGCTTGAAGAGCTCTTCACGTCCCAACGCATCGATGTCTATGAGACGCAAAACAAGCAGAATATCCTCGCGTACGGGCCGTGGGCATATGATACCGGGTCATACATTCTGTTGAATTATCAGGATGATGTACGTTCGATGTCAATCCTCGCCCACGAACTTGGCCACGCGATGCACGCCGAATACTTACGAGAGGGTCAGTCGCCTGCGTACGCGACCGGGGCGCGTCCGATTGAGGAAGTCCCAAGTTACGTCCACGAAATCTTGCTCGCGCATCACCTGCTCAACGTAGACGACTATGCCCTCCGCCAGTATGCGCGTGACCGCTTGCTCGATGTGTTACAGGGAATATACGGCTCGGCGCTACACTCGCTGTTCACGCATAAGACGTATCGGACCGTCGAAGACGGGGAGGACCTAACGCTCGATTGCATCGAGGAGATATATACCGACCTCCTGTCCGAATTCCGTGGTCCGATAGAGATAGATACGTGGGCGAAACGAGGGTGGCTCGTCGGTAGTCACGGACGACTCCCTTACCATTTCTATCAGTACGCCCTCGGGACAGCTGGCGCACTACGCACCGTCGAACAGCTTCTCGACGGCACCGTCACACCGAACGAGTACCACGACTTCTTGCGAGCAGGTGGAACAGTACGCTCTGTCGAGGCATTCGAAACGCTCGGTCTCGACATCCAGTCACGAGAGCCGTTCGAACGGGCATGCTCAGCAGTCGAAGAACACGTGGGGGAACTGGGCGCGGCTGAATAGCACTAGCAACTGGTTTTCTGACTTCTTCGTTTAATGTCGATATGAGATGAGTGTTAGCTACGCAGGCCAACTATAATAGCTGTTTCAGTTAAGACCTCTCAGAACATTATGCCGAATTCCTCATCCCATATGCATTGAGAAAACCAGTCTCAACTACTGTACGGGTTCAAAAGGTGAGAACTCGGGCAAAATAGCTGAGTGAAAAATTCCAATTCTGACATCAAAGCAAGCATCTGACCACGTCCACTGGCACTATTGGCCGTTCCTATTTCAAGCGGTCAGACGTCGAAGGCCGAGGCCGATGACGCCGCCAATTGTTCCGAGGATAGCTGCGGTGACGACTCCAATCACGACCGCCCATAGCACTCGGAACGGAAGTCCCGGCATCTCGCCAGTGATCCCAATCCCCCCGAGATGAATACCACAGCCCGCTCCGAGTGCGAAGACATAGATCCAGACGCGCCACAGTTCCTGCTCACGGACGGTGAGTACCTAACTCCCTGCAACAAGACCTAGCGCAAGATACTCCCACCACAGAACCTGGAAAATCGGGGTAAGAAGCGGAACTCCAGCAAAGAAGATAGTTGAACAGATGAATAACCCAATTGCGATAAGAAATGGGTGTGATCGCTGCTTCTCGTCAGGGTCAGAACTGAGTGCTTGCCCACGTAGGTTCATTACGGAGCTATTTTCGATCCATATATGAAAATTTGGTACAGGTTACTTGAGTTGAGGTCCGCTTCAGCCCAGGGTGTGAACAACCAATGAGATATGAAATACCATCGAGAGGCCGATGTCGCTAAGAGAACCGATGCATTGAGAGCGGTGGTCTCAACTTGTGCGAAATTTGAGAGGAGATCACACCGACAATAGCGACCCCAGAATGCATGATTTCAGCGTAGTTAGCGAACTCGACTCGTCTCAAACTGAGGCTGTGATACCTACTCACGAGTGACCCGAAATATGTCTGTATCTTCTAAAGGAATCCCTTGTTTCTCGAGTGCCGATAGAATACCAGATATTTGATTGAGCTCTCTTCCGTGCTATTCGGTATCCGTCGTGTTCGTGGAACGGCTCACTGCAATATAGCGTTCCGGACACGTCCAATGTGCTGTCTGTCCTGCTGAGGAGTTCTGTGGATGATCAGTCGTACAAAGTTCGTGTTGGTCAGTGCGGTTCACGGTTCGTTGTTCCTCCTTGTCGCCTCGATGTTCGACGACGGTAATAGTCTCGGGCAGTTCGTCCGCAAATATGACGGTTACCCGGTACCACGTGGCCGCCATGTCTGCAGTACACGCGACGGGAAGGAACGGAATATGATTCGTCGATTTCGGCGTCACAACGACCCGTAACTCGTCGGTATCACCGTCGTATTGGGCTGCTTCGAGTCCAACCTTGTTGCAACTGCTCGACCCGTAGTACATGTAGCCGAGTACCCGAACCGCGTGGGCGTCATCATCAAACTCAACGATCGTCGACTTTTGTTCTCGAATCCGACGCGGTTCGACGTGCTCGACTGTTTTCGAGACGATTCCCGTACCAGATCCGCGGGTTTCGAGACACCCGGTCGTCGTTGCAACCCCACCAGCGACAGTGAGGGTGACGAGGAAATCACGGCGGTTCATTTTTCCTCCAAGGCGTAGAGCCCGTCTTCCCAGGTCGAAACGTAGAGAATCCCGTCGACGACCGCGCCACCGGCACCATCGATTCGCCCCGTCGTATCGAACTCCCATCGCCGGGTACCCGAGGCAGCATCGAACGCGTAGATGAACGAATCATCGCTGCCGACATAGACGGTATCGCCGGCGACGACTGGATCACCTGTGACATCGTTCCACGTCCAGAACGCCCAGCGCTGCTCACCTGAGGTGGCGTCAAGAGCATAGACTCGTTCATCTGGTGCACCGACGTACACCGTATCGTCGTGAACAGCGGGTGCCGACCCGAGATATCCCCAGTCAACCGCCTCTCCAGTCGATCCAGACTGAGGCTGAAATCTCCACCGTTGTGTTCCATCAGTTGTTGCCAACGAGAGTAGACCAGACCCCTCGCCGATATAGAGGGACTCGTCTGTGACCGCAGGTGGCGTTGTTAAACGGTGGTTCGTACGATGGTGCCATTGTTTGTCGCCCGTCCCAGCGTCAAGCGCGACCACGAAGCCGGCCGTTTGGCCGTGGTTTCCAGAAGCGTATACTGTCCCGTCAACAACGGCCGCAGCACCGGGTGCCCACTCACCGATTTTCGTTTCCCACTGGACGTCGCCTGACGCTGGATCGATTGCATACACTGTTCCCGTCCCGCCAACGACGACGTACACAATTCCTTCAGCAACGACAGGAGCGCGAATTTCCGAGTCAGAGAATGACCTTCGCCAGCGTTCCTTGCCCGTTTCCGTATCGAATGCAAAGAGCACCTCCCCGAAGCCGGCGAGAACGACGTCGCCCGCGATAGCTGCAGCCGAGCCGTTGAACCGCACGTCCATCCCATCACCGAGATCGGTTCGCCAGCGTTCCTTGCTAGTCGCGGCGTCAAGAGCGACGAAGGCAGCGGTATCCTCGAATGTCCCAACGTAGAGATAGCCATCCTTGATGACGGGGGGCTTTCGCGCGACGAGATGCTCATCGAACGTCCAACGAACGGAGACAGAATTGGTTGGTCCGCGCGCGTCGGTATACCCAGTATTTGCGGAATCACCTCGGCCGAGTGGCCACGATCCATTAACGGGTGCTGCCGCCGACGTACTTTGTCCCGTCAAAGTAGAGAGGCCAGTGATACCGGCAGAGGTGCCACAGGCGGCGAGCACCTGCCGGCGAGAGAGGTGACTGAGAGTCATACGATGCGTTGCAACCAGGAACCTTCAGCTAAGCCGTGTGACGTGCGTTGCACGGACTCTTCAGCGGTTCCAACTGTTCTAGTTGGAAGACGAACAGGAGTGCCTTGGTCACTACGACCTGCACTCGTCGGAGCAGGGAGTGGACAATTCGATGTCGATAGATTCATACTGTCCACTATGTTCATCGTGGCATAAGTTTTCGGATAGCTAAAAAGTCTCTTTACGTTTTCTGTAATTGGAAGTAACGTGTACTCGAAAGTCGGTGGTCAGCAGGTGTGTAGATAAGTACTGTAAACAGAAGTGCGATTACCAGACCAACACCAAAGAAACCAGCCAACACACGGAGATCCCGACCAAATAGAAATATGTACACACGAGCTTCTACCATAGATACATAGAATTATTTTAATATCATAATCTTTCTCTACTCCGTAAATTCTACGGACGTCACTAAAACGAACTCACACGCAATTACTATTTGAGCTGATTTGAGAAGATCACATGCATTGAGAGCACCAGTCTCAACTTCTGTTAGTCTAAGAAGTTGAGACTACAGCCAGTATAGCTACCGGTACTTCCTATGGTGGATTACTCGCGGCGTTCAGTGGGTCGTAGGAGTCTGCATTATAGGCAACACGCCATAGCTTGAGAACAGCATGAGTGACGAGTACTTCGACAGACTGCTTGATGCAGGACTCTTCAACGTCGTCAGGATCAGAGGTGGCGTCAGGAGGCGGGTGATAATGCTCACGTCCAGGGACATGAATGTAGTCACCATCATGTGGATGGTTGCCCCAGCGGAAGTTCACGCCGTCAGCGTCTGTGTAGTGGAATTTGTAGTCTGCTTGGGTCGTCCACTGAACGTCAATCCGGGCGGATTCGGCACAACAGAGTCCGTCGTCGAGCAGGACTTCCAGAAGCGTCGGATTGAGATAGTCGTCTAGCGATGGCGCTGCGAGTGGCTCTTCTCTCTCGATGATATCACGAATCGTGAGGAGCGCTGGCCGGTCGATCGGCCCTCGGAGCGAGTGGGACTCGTCTGTCTCGTCTCTCGTCACCATCTGTTAGACAGGGACACTACCGTCGGTTGTTCGTAAGTCACCGTCAACAAACCGTTCGGCATTCGCAATCGAGAGAGCAGCGTTCGCGAATGCGAGATTTCGGCGCGTTGTCTGCCAGTCCTGGAGCGTTTCAGCGTCGATATCGGACTGGCCGGAGTCAGTCTCGGAGAGAATTTGATTTGTCTGCTCGATGGTCACCTCCTCGGGTGAGTCAACACCGTATTCCGCCCGGTAGTCGTTGAGCCGATCACGCATCTCCGCGATGCGTGTGACGAGCTCGTCGGTTGAGACGTGTTCGAGGATGTCGGCGGCCTGCTCAACGACGAGCGACTCCGGCGACCGCTGATAGGCTGTCCCACCATGTTCCCCCGTTGCGGTAACGACGAACCCTTCGTCGGCAAGTGTGTTCAGATGCTTCCGTGCCGTCTTCGGGGAGGTTCGCGCGTCTTCAGCGACAGTATCAGCCGACGCGGGCGAGTAGGTGTGAGCGATAACGTGACGAACGCGCTCGTAGGGAGTTGTCGTCGATTCCCACTCGTCGCTCACCACCTTGTTGATGTCCTCGAATTCGTCTGGTGGAGTGTTGTCGGTCATGTCTTCATCAACGAGATAGAGGAGTATAGTTCTTTGGTGGCGAAGTATATTACTTCTAGCTGTGTGGGCTCTACGCATATGCATTGAGCGCCCGGGTCGCAACTTCTGCTGTGCTTCAGTAGATGAGACTGCTGCTCTCAATGCACGAGTGCTGGTCTTAGCTCCTCACCCGCCCACTCGGCGCTCGTAGCCTCGTCGATCGCGGTGACGAACTCTTCGACGCGTTGTGACCCAACGAAAATGGAATGCTCGTTCGCTTGCTGGATCCAGACACCCTGATTCCCGCCGACAGTATATGCAACCTTCTCCCGTGCCCAGCGAATCCCCCAGCCACCGAACTCGCGAAGCGGCCTGTACGTTCTCGACCCATACTGGCCGATCTCCGCCCACGAGATTCGACCGAACGACCGATGAATGGGCCACATCTGGAGGGAGATCCCGTCGGCTCTGACCTCGGTCTCCAGGCGCAGACTGGTGAGGAACGCAGCGACGGCACCAATGATCTCGAGGTGGACCCACGAGACGGCCCCGAATACGAGCATGAGCATCGTGATTACGCCGAGAAGGGTCCAGAGCCACCACAGGGTGTCCGGACAGACGTATCTCTATATCGCCGGGAAGATCGGGACGGTCTTGGTCTTGCACACTGATCCGTTGCCACCAATTCATGTTGGCAGAGTTTCTATCGACAGAAGTCTTTTGCTGGCCCTCAACAAAGGCTGCCTATGACGACGGCCGCACCAGCACCGACAGACGTGCTCGAGAAAGTCGACGCCCTCGGCCCACTCGGTACGCCGGTGACGACGCCGGAGGTCGCCGAGGGATTCGACTGCACCCAGCGGACCATCTACAACCGACTGGAGTCGCTCGTCGACGATGACGTTCTGAAAACGAAGAAAGTCGGAGCCAACAGTCGCGTCTGGTGGCGGCCGCCCCGTGTACGCGCGAACGGTGATGGACGCGATCACAGATTACTGATCGAGCAGACTGCCGACCGCACGGGCGAGACAGGGTTCGCGGGCGACCTTGCTGACATGCGCCGCCTCCACGACCTGCGCGCCACACTGACGAACGAAACCGACCTTCACGCTGCACTCGGCGAGATCATCGAGGCCGCGAACGACTTCCTCGACACCGACCGTGGCTGCGTCCAACTCGTCAGCGACGACGGCGAGCGCCTCGAAATGTTCGAGTACCGTGGATACGACGAGCAGTCCCCGTTTGTCAACTACTTCCTGCACGAGGGATCGAAGCCAGCGTGCGACGCCGCGCGCCAGAACCGCGAGCGGCTGATCATCGAGGACGTCGAGCGCTTCTCGGGCTTACAGGGGACAACGGACCGCGAGGTCGCGCTCGAAGACGACATCCACGCCATCCAATCCACGCCGATGATAACCCGCGACGGCGAGTTGGTTGGTGTGCTGAGCAACCAGTTCCCGGAGCCACACCGCCCGAGCGACCGAGAACTGCGGCTGATCGACATGCTCGCGTGGACTGCGGCCGAGTTTGTCGACCGCCATCAGACTCAAGAACAACTGCGCGAGAGCGAAGCGCGATTCCGCACGCTGTTCGATTCGATCAGCGAGTCGATGTCCGAGGCCTTCTGCGTCGTCGAGATACTCTCCGACGAGCAGGTGGAGGCTTCGGACGGAGCCACGGGGGGACGGGCCGACGCTGCTGCCCGAGACGAGCCGATGGACTACCGATTCGTGGAGAGCAACGCGGCGTTCGAAGCGCTCGTCGGCCTGACGGACGTCGTGGGTGAGAGACGAAGCGAGCTGGAACTACCTGGGGACCCACCGGGGTTCGACGCCTTCGGCGATGTCCTCCGGACTGGCGAATCGAAACGCGTCGAAACGAACGGGTACGCGCACTACGACGGCTGGTACGACGTCCACGTGTTTCCGTACGGCGGGCCGGATAGCGAGACGGTCGCGTTTCTCATCGATGACATCACCGAGCGCAAGGAGGCCGAGCAGAACCTCCGCGAAAGCGAGGCACGCTACCGGATGTTGTTCGAGTCAATAATCGAGGGCTTCTGTATCATCGAGGTACTGTTCGACGAGGACGACGAGCCGGTTGACTACCGCTTTTTGCAGACAAACCCAGCGTTCGAAGAACAGACCGGACTCGACGACGCGGAGGGCAAACGGATGAAGGAGCTTGAACCCAATCACGAGAACCGGTGGTTCGAGATTTACGGTCGGATCGCCAAGACCGGTGAGCCGGAGCGGTTCACGAATCCGGCCGAACATCACGACGACCGGTGGTACGACGTGAACGCATTCCGCGTCGGCGACCCCGAGGAGCGGAAGGTCGCCATCGCGTTCACAGATGTCAGCGATTCCAAGCATTTCCAGCTCGCCCTCGAACGACTCAACGAAGCGAGCCAGGACCTGATCGACTCTGACCCGGAGGAGATCAAAGACCAGACAGTCGACATCGTTCAATCGGTCCTCAACGTCGAGTACGCCGCGCTCTGGTGCTACGACGAGACGACCGGGAAGCTCGACGAATACGCCAGCCAGACGAGTTCCGAATTCTCCCCCGATACAGTTCGCCTGCCCGGAGGATTTTCCGAGGAGATTTGGCAGACGTTCATGGACGACGATGTGGACATCGATAACGACATCGACGCTAGCGAGAGCGAGTCAGCGACAGTATCACTCCGCAGTCGTGTCCTCGTTCCATTGGGAAGGCACGGCGTCATCTGTGCCGGTTCGACACAAGCCGAGGCGTTCGACGAGCAGAATATCGGCCTCGTGGAGACGGTCGGGGGGACCGTCGAGACGGCGTGGGACCGCGCCGCCGGAGAAGAGATGTTAGCGCGTCGGAATGAAGAATTAACCCGCCTCGACCGGCTCAACACGCTCATTCGGGAGATCGACCAGGCACTCGTGGCCGCCGACACCCGAGAGGAGATCGACGCGGCCGTCTGCGAGCGACTGGCCAGTTCCGACCTCTACGAATTCGCCTGGATCGGTGACCACGATCCGGGGACCGGCGTGGTCGAACCACGGGCGTGGGCCGGCGTCGATAGCGGCTACCTGGAGGATCTCACGAACACGGTCGAGGACACGCCGACCAATCGTGATCCTATCGCTCGTGCAGTACGCACCGGCGACCTGCAGGTGGTTTCGGACATCGCTACGGACAGTGACTTCGCACCCTGGCGAGAAGCAACGCTCGAACGCGGCGCTCGCTCGCTCGTTTGCATTCCGCTCGTCTTCGATGATGCAACATATGGCGTGTTGACCGTCTACGCCGACCACCCCCAGTCGAACGAGGACGAGCGGAATCAGCAGGTGCTGTCGGAGCTCGGCGACACGATCGCCCACACCATCAACGCCAGAGAGACGAGAGCAACATTGCAAACCGACAGCGTCGTCGAACTCACGCTCCGGTTTGAGGATGCCGACACACCGCTGTGTCGCCTCGCCCGGGAGACGGAGTGTACCATCGACTACCAGGGGTTCCTTCCCAGGTCGAACAAGCAGGCCGACGTCTTCTTCATCGCTCGTGGGATCTCACCGGAGGAAGTTCAGGCCACAGCATCGCAACTCCTTGCGTTCGACGACCTGGACTGTCTCACCGAGGGGGCTGATGGGTCACTGTTCAGGGCGCGGGTGTCCGACCCTCCGCTCGCCGCACGGGTCACTAACGACGGGGCTGTCGTGCGCTCGATCACCATCGATGCCGGCGTCTCGACCGCTGCTCTCGACGTCCCCCATACGGCAGCAGTCCGTGAGTTCCTGGACCGGCTCCGTCAGTGGAATCCGAACTTCGAACTGCGCGCTCGTCAGTCGTGCGAGCGGCCGCTGAAGACGCGGCAAACCTTCGTGACTGCGCTCGAGGACCAACTGACTGACCGACAGCGGGAGGTCCTACAGACGGCGTATCTGAGCGGGTACTTCGAGATGCCACGGGTCAGTAACGGTCAGGAGGTCACCGAACTGCTCGGCGTCTCACAGCCGACGTTCTCCGAACACCTGCGTGCAGCCGAACGCACCCTGTGTGAGGTTCTATTCGAGACCGAACCGTATGCCGGTGATATCGTCTCGATGTAGGAATTCCCTAACTTCAAAAAAAATATTAGCCGGGGTTGGTATAGTTAGGGCCAACGCTTTCACTCCTATATGTTTTGACAGCCACTATGATCCGGAGATACCCTTCGTGAGGACTGAGGGACTCCTTCGATCGGGTCATTCAACGAGGTAAGATAGGATGGAACGCGACAGACAGGAGGCGACGAGCCGACCGTGGTGCTGCCTGGAGAGGAACGGGAGACGCTCCGTGTCGCCCTTGAGAAGGGATATTTCGAGGTGCCGAGAGCGACGACGCTCGTCGAGATCGCTGATGAACTCGGCCGGTCAGACGTCGAGGTTTCCCAGCAGCTCCGCCGTGGGATGGGCGACGTATTGCGCGAGACTACTATCCTAAAGGGGGAGTCATGACCGGTGATTCTGCCGCTCCAGGCTCGTTAGACCGGATATTCGACGCGCTCAGCCATCCCTATCGACGTCGAATTCTGCTGCTCGTTAGCGAGCATAACCCGCGTGACGAAGACGAATTCTCCGTCGTAGAGCTTGCCACCGAAGACGACGACCTCGAACTGCTCACGACCGAGCTGTACCACGCCCACCTCCCAAAGCTTGCTGAATCGGGGTACATCGAGTGGGACGAGGATATCCACAGTATCCGTCGAGGACCGAACTTCGATGAGATCGCGCCGTTACTCCGGCTGATGGACGACTACCAAGACGAGCTACCAGAAGGGTGGCCGTGATGGACCGGCCGAGCCACCGTGAGGCCGTCGACCTGCTCAAAGAACTCGGGCTCAAAGAGTATGAATCGGCGTGTTTCGTTGCACTCTCCCGACTTCCCCACGCGACCGCCAAAGAGATCAGTGACATCTCGGAAGTGCCTCGCACGCGTGTGTACGATGCTGTTCGGGTACTGGACTCGAAAGGACTCGTCGAAACACAACACTCGAGTCCGAAGCAGTTTCGTGCGCTCTCTGTCGACGAAGCGATCGACCTGCTCAGAGCCGAGTATCGATCGAAGACCGAGACCCTTCGAGAAACACTCCAGTCTATCGAACCCGTCGATGCTGGCACCGAGTCGAATCCACCCCTCGAGGTCTGGTCACTGAGGGGATCGGATGCAATCGAGACTCGTGCCCGGCGCCTCACTGACGATGCCGATCACGAGCTCGTCTTCGTGGCCTGCGACGATCACGTCCCGACGGACGCGTGCGAAGGGGCCCTGCGAACGGCTCGACAGCGAGACGTTGCCGTCACGGTGGGTACGGTCGACGGCGTTTCACGGCAGTCCTTCGATCTCGCAGAAATCGAGACGGTTACTCTGGAGACGACGGTGCTTGAAAAGGCAATTTCCTCCGACGAACCGTCCGATATCCGCCGAATACTCTTGACTGACCGGAACACAGTCTTGATAAGTTCACGTCCGACAGCTGGGGAAGAGGATGTCCCCGAGCGGGCAGTCGTGGGCCATGGCTCATCTAATGGGTTCGTAACGATCGTTCGTAGACTGCTACTCGATGCGTTATCCCCCGATTCTTTGGAAACTCTTCCCGCTCAGTCCTCGCAGTCGTAAGCCTGCTTGTAACGTAGAGAGGTGCACATAGGTGCGGGGATCCAATAACGAGAAAGATTCTGTAGGAACGTGATGGCATCGACACAGACATCTCGGCGGGACGTGTTCCGACGTGCTTCCCAGCGGCGAACTCTTGGTTGGCCCTCGTACGACTCCACTCCGTTCTACGACCCGCAGGTCGTTAGGTGGGCTTGAGCAGGACGTTCGGACCGTCGCGGCAGTCTGGTTCAAGCACGACGCCTACGGGTCTGTCGACGAGTTTCGCCTCGACCACCTCCTCCTCGTAGGAGCTCATATATTGGACAAAGTAGCAGAGGATACTAAGATCAGACTGTGAATTTGGCCTCCGGAAACGGCCATTATTGACACGGCCGGTGAAGCGCCCCGAACGGTGGTTCGACACGTATTCTCGGATATTGGAGTGTGCTGTGGGATTGGATTGGTTGAGTCGGTCGCCGCTTCCGTCTATCGACACGGAGATTGGTCGGCTGTTACTGGCCGACCGTGAGGCGATTTTGGTGAGTTCGTTCACCGAAACGAGGGCAGACGGCCGTGAGCACGAACAAGGCGTCTTTGACCGCGGATTCGACAACGGGCTGGTCGCAATCACCCGACGGCTGATGGCGACGGGATTGTTGTCTGTGAACGATCCCGAAGATGAGGAGGCCTGAGTCCCCACGGGAGCGTCGGAGAGAACGTCATATCATTGGCCGGTAACAGCAGACGTGTCCCCAATGGCACCGACTTCTGTCTCTCGGCGCGATGTCTTCCGTTCGATAGCTACAACATAGTATCTCGACTGGCCGGCCTACGACTCGACGCCACTGTACGACCAGAGTTCACTGACTGCGCTCATTGAGGATTTCCGGACCGTCTCTGGAATCTGGTTCGAGCACAACGCCCACGACTCGGTCGAGGCGTTCATCTGTCAGTATCCACTTTCCTATGTGGAGTTCAATCCTCACGACCAGTACTCCGGTCCGACTCGATACGAGATGCCACAGCTCTTCAGAGCGTTCCTGCTGAAAGAAGTGTACGGCTGGGGTCACGAAACCGCGCTCGTCGAGTATCTCCGGCAACACTCAGAAACCCGTCGCTCGCTCGGGTTCGATTCCGTTCCCGACCAGTCGACACTCTGGCGCAGTTGGAACAAGCGCTTCAGTGCCGACCTCCGTGAGACAGTCGAGAGAACGGCTCGGACGACCCTCATCAACGCACAGAACGCCGGTGTTGCGGTTCCCCGTAACCCGGAACGGAAGCTCCAGTACTATGGCGACGAGTCTGGGCCGACCGATCCGGACGACCAGACTGTTTTGGAAAAAGCAGCGAAGATCAGCGATCACGTCAGCCGCGTCGTCTTCCCCGCGTTCTCGCTGGACCGTGGCGAGGGCTGTGAGATCCACGAGAACGCCTACTGGGACCTGCAGACGTATCTCGGACTTCGCGAGAGGCTGGCTGCGAACGAAGGGGCTCGCAGTTTCGTCTACGAATCGACTCGGGATCGGACGCCGCTGGGGCACGCCCATCGCGAGCACATCCGCGACCTCTCGATTGACCAAGTGCGAGCGATGTACCGGCAGGCCATCACTCGGCTCCTGAACGAAGTTGCGGAGACAGAGCAGTTCTTTCGAGCCGGAATCGTCGCGATCGACATTACCGAAGCTGACCCGTTCACCGGCGATAGAACTGGTCACGAGGACGAGATCATCGGAACAAAGGAGAAGACTGACGAGTACGCCTATCAGTGGGCGACAGTCCAGTTAGTCGGCAACGCCGTTCCGCTCGTGCTTGATGCACGACCGGTTCGACGAGGAGAGTCACGCAAGGAAATCGTCGAGGACTTGCTGGATTCGGCTGAGGACCTCGTTCACGTCGATAACGTGCTGATGGACCGGGAGTTCGATAGCCAGCATGTCTTGGAGATGATCAGCCAGCGTGGGCTCTCCTACGTCGTCCCGAAACGGATGCAGACGAGTGAGAAAGCGCAGGCCAAGCGGTTGCTCCAGCGTGACCAGGACCGATACGAGACCGACCGGAAGCTCCACCTCGGCAAGAACGAGTGGCACGAGACGACGCTGATCTACCGTCGGAAAGAGGACTCCGAGCACGACGACCATCGACAATATTCGGTGTTCATGACGAATTGCGGGAGTGGTCACCTCACGGAGTACGGCTATCGCTGGGAGATCGAGAGTGGGTACAGGTCGATCAAACGGTTCATGGCGGCGACGACGTCGAAGGATTTTGGGCTTCGATTCTTCTACTTCGCGTTTGCGTGTCTGCTGTACTCGATCTGGCGCGCTGTCGATCTCCTCGTCCAAGCCGAATTGACTGGCGAGTATGAGCACTCACCGGTGATTACAGCGAACAACACACTGACGCTGCTGAAGAAGGAAACTGGAATCGGGTAGTGAGGAACTCTGTTCGGGTTAGCGTGCCGTCTGAGTGGCTACGCTGTTGGATGTCTCGAAATTTCTCCCATACGATTGGAAGTATGACAAGAATGGTACTTGGAGAGAGAATTAAGGTAGTTTCCGCTGACCGAATCGGTCTAATTCACGAATTACAGCCCCGCTAAACCCGCTGTAGTCTCAACTTCCACTGTGCGTTTCGCCCTGAACATTGAGGAGGGTTTCGTGCTGGCCTGCGAATGAAGCACTCGGGAGATCTTCGACGGTAGCGCTGGAGCGAGCGGCGTAGGCCTTATTTACTCCGGTGTCAGCGACTGCGTCCTTAATTGCTGTTTGTACTTCGGAGGGAAACGACAACGACTGGATAGTGTCCCTGAGCGCCCCTCCAGCCTCTGCAGTGGCCCCGTATCCTGTGGGTCGAGAGATTCGAGAGCTCGGATTCGATCAAGAATGTCTGATTCGGTGAGGAGGGCATTGTACGCTGCCGTTGTGACGACGAAGCCCTTCGGAACCGGGAACGCTGCTTATACGAGTCGGGCTAGGTTCGCCCCTTGTCCACCAACGAGGGAGATCTCAGGAGCTCTCGGGTCGGTCAATGAAAGGGCGAACGGCAATCCTGTGTACTATTATTCATGATTTATTGTCTAGTCGTTCTACAATCCCGCTTGTGCCATCGACACGAATCTGTTGACCTGTCTGTATTTTCCGGGTTGCATTGCGGACAGAGACGACCGCCGGAATCCCGTATTCGCGTGCGACAAGGGAACCGTGACTCATCTGCCCACCCACTTCCACGACGACTCCGGCTGCATTCAGAAACAGCGGTGTCCAACCCGGGTCGGAAGATGGGGTAACGAGAATCTCATCCTTTTCGATCCGCTCTTCACTCGGATCCCGAACAACCCGAGCGACGCCTTCAACAGTCCCATCTGAAACACCAGTTCCCACCAGTGCCCCCGCTGGAATGTCTTCGCGTTCACTCTCACCGCTCAGGGCTTCACCGTCACTCGTCAGGACCGGCGGTGCATCCATCGAGGCGTGACGTTGAAATTCAGCGCGGCGAGCAGCGACATCGACGTCGATCGATTCGCCATCGAGTACGTCGAAAAGTTCCGCTTTACGAAGGAACCATACATCATCAGGATCGACGAGTTTCCCTTGCGAGACCAGCCGTTCGCCAGCGTCACGAAGTACCTCGTGCCATGCCGCGTAAAAGTATGCAACACCGTGTTTTGGATACTCGCGAGTTTGAATACCATCGCGATACGTCCGGATTAGTCGACTGACGAAGCGTCGACGGAGTAAACCAAAGACCCTGTTGCCTGCTCGTTGCTCAAGCCGTTTTCCTGCCGCCGCAGCCTCCTGTTCCAATTCTTGGACGCGGTCGCGGTGTTCTCCAACGTTACTTGTCTTGACTGTTGATTGAACAATGGACAGCAATACCGAAGGATTATCCTGCCATCGAGGACGGCTGATGTCCATCTCTCCAGTCGCTCGGTGACCGAAGGAATCGAGGAATCCTGCAAGTTCAGAGCGGAATGCGTCTCCGCCTTCCACAGATTCGATTGCTTCGAGCGGTACATCACGATTGAGGGCTTCAACGACGGCAGGATACTCTCGCGCTACATCCGCAAGGTCACCGATTCCGAGATTGACCTTCGTCAGCATTTCCTCTGGCAATCCCCTCCCGACAGCGTTGACGTCATCAGGAGCATCAGGGAATTGTCGTTCAAGTTTGCCCTCTGCGGCATTTCTGGCGATAAGTGAACCCATTGCTGGAAACTGCGTGGCCTCCCTAGGGATGTCGAAGACAGCACGAACTTGCCCAGCTGTGTCTTCAGGAGACCGCACCTGGGAGGCGATGTTCTGCCCCCACGTCTCCCACTTCGCCTGTTCTCGCTCTGGAGACACAGGGTCACCAATGAACGCGCCAACAAATCCACCAAACACCGTGATTAGTTGAGGGATGGATTCCCACAGCAGCGTCCAGGCCGAACTCGCAACAGTGGGTAGTGAAGCAAGTCGTTCCGAGAACGTCCGGTCTTGGTGAAACTCCTCGCCCCGTCGGTCAAGGAGGTCGGCGATAGCAGCTCCCATCTGCTCGTTCGCCTCACCCATTCTCTCAGGAAACCGCTTTCGCAACAGACCGGAGCGGAGTGGGGGCGATACGTTGAGGTAGATGCGCCCACCTGCCTCGACCACCCACTGTGTCTCGGGGTCAAATCCGTATTCTGTGAACAGCGTTTGAACATACGACTTCCAGACGTCTACCACGAGTGGCGGCATCGCTTCGGCGAACGACTGTCCATGTCCCATGCTGATGTAGACATGGAGACGGTCGTCATCTGGAGCGGGTGAGGGCAGCGGGAACAACGACGTAATCGGTCTGGCCTGCAGGATGATGACCTCGCCTTCTTTTACTGACCACTCGATGTCCTGCGGTCGATCGAAGAGTGATTCGATCTCTCGTCCGATCTTGACCAGTGCATGCACCCGGTCGTCGGTGAGCACCCGCCTCAATCGTTCGGATCTCGGAAGTTCGACCGTCTCCGTCCCTCCGTTGGGGCGGCGGCGAACTGCAACCTGCTGGTCACCGACCTCGTAAGTGCGAATATCGCCCGTCCGAGCATCGACTGTGATGCTGTCCGCATTTACTTCTCCGGAGACAAGCGCCTCGCCGAGACCGAGACACGCCTCGATGGTGGTGGTGTGGCGGTTCCCCGTCTGCGGGTCGGCTGTGAAGAGCACTCCCGAGAACTCCGGAGAAACCATCTGCTGAACGACGACTGCAATTGAGACATCCTCCTGTGAGATCCCGTTCTTCGCTCGATACGCGATAGCCCGATCAGTGAACAGACTCGCCATACAGTCACGGACACGGTCGATGACCGCATCCACTCCCTTTACGTTCAGGAATGTCTCCTGTTGCCCAGCAAACGAGGCATCAGGGAGGTCCTCGGCCGTCGCACTCGACCGCACTGCGTACGTCTGCTTCGCAGCCACGGGGATGAAGCCGGCGGGCGTGCGGAAAAAAATACCTCGGGGAGCTAAGAGAGCTCCTCGACTCCGGGGTGATCCGCTCAGTGACCGGACGGCGGTACCCGGTAGCGGAGATCGTCGAGGCACACCGCTACGTCGACACCGGGCACAAGCGCGGGACTGCCGTGGTTACAATCGACTGACTGGCCAAACCTCAGACGAGTCGAGACCACCGGCGAAACGCTTCCAGCGACCGTGGGGGCCACGCGTCGTCCACTCGTTCGCGTACGCTGGGTTCGCGTTCGGGACAATCCATGCTGCAGCCATCGGCACCGACCTGACGGGGGTCGTCCGTCTCCTGCTGGGCCTCTCGGTGGCGTTTCTCGTGTACGTGCCCTTGTTGCGCTTGCTGGTGCTTCGAGGGATACCATCGAACACAACTCTGGGTTAGTAGCTGTCCCAGCGGCCCAGAATACGGTCGACAACTCTATTAGTGAACGAGCGCCGGTGAACCGTGTAGAGGTATTTGACCCGGTCGGGATCGATGACATCGTAGACGACGCTCCGGCCGTCGCGCTCTTTCGTGACGAGGTCGGTCTCGGCGAGCTTCGAAAGATGCCACGAGACAATCGACTGGGTTTTGTCGAGGCGGTCGCTCAGGTCAGTCGTCGAGAGCGGGCCGTCCGCGAGCAGGTGCGCGAGAATGCGACGGCTGTACTCCCGACAAAGGGCGTTCATCACTGCCCGATCGGCTTCGTCGAACTCGGCAGCCGGATAGTACCGCGTGTACTTGCCGTCGTCCGAGACATCGATCAGCCCCTCGTCGGCGAGCCACCGGAGCTGATACTGGAGCGTCCCTTTCGCGTACTCGAGGTCGTCGAGAAGCGCGCGAAAGTGAACCCCCGGCGCGTCGGCTATCCGCTGGTAGATTGTCCGTCGTGAGGCCAGTTCGAGATCCGGATCCGACATTGCTCAGTCCCACGTCAAAGCGATGAAGAACGCCAGGAGGCCATCGAGAATCAGGATCGCACTCTCGTGTTCGAGCAATTCGAGCGTTGCGTATGGGAATTACGGGAGCAGCGGATACTCGAGAAACACAATGAGTCCGTAGACGGCGAGCATCGCGTACCCGAGCGTTGACGATTCGCATACGGCCATCACGTTTCCGTCGCCACGCCAGGAAGCTGAGGACGCTGAGCCCTGCAGCGAGAACGAAGATACCGAGGCTGACGTACTGTTCGAGGAGTTGAGCGAGTGGCATACGTTCCTATCTGTGCACACGGCCGGTGCGACGTGCTCGGCGATCGATACAACTCAATCGAAGGGGGTGGCGGGGAAACGATTGGCGTTCAACCGTCGAATCTAAGCGATGAGAATCCACCGACACTTCGAGAGGGGCTTCAGGCGATACCGCCGAGGAGGTTTCCAACGGTGTAAGCGACAATCGCGGCGGCCATTCCGACGACGAACATCTCCGCCCCGTTCACGAACCAGCGCCGGCTCGTCACGAGACTTCGACTCGCCCCCACGGCAAAGAAGGCGAACCCGGTGAAGGCGATCGAGAGGGGAAATGTCGGCCTCACTTCGAGGATGTACGGAAGCAGGGGGGCCCAGCCAGCAATGACGAACGCGAGAAACGTGACGAACGCCGTGCGTCTAGGCGACTTGCCGTCGGCCAACTCTTCGGGCGGATCTCGCTCGCCCTCTCGAACGGATCGCTGGTAATCGAGTTCCGACCGACGACTGAGGTAGTTGCTCATTCCCATCGAGAATCCGTCGGCGAATAGATTCGCTGCACCGAGGATCAGCACGATCGAGGGATTCAATGCCGCCCCGGCAACGCCAGAGACCACGGCGAAGGTCGTAACGATCCCGTCGTTGGCGCCATAGATCACTTCTGCAAGATACTGTCCGGACGATTCGACGTCGTCACCGAGGAGCTGTTCAATCATTCTTGCTCTTATTTTTCACGTCCTCGACTAACTATCCGTGGTCTCTCGCATTCGGAACCGAGCATAACGATTTCATGGATACGCGCACATGAACAATTATGAGAGAACGTATTCTCGTCCCGCTTGATGGCTCTCCCCTCTCACATCGAGCGCTTGAGCGAGCCATCACAAAGCACCCCGACGACCAGATTACCGTGCTCTACGTGATCGATCCAATGCTCTCCGTCTACGAAGCGGAGACAAAGGGACTGTCCGCAGCGAGCACGTGGCACGATCGGATGAAAGAACGGGCCGACGAGATCTGTGCCGATGCGACAGAGCAGGCTACCGACCACGATTGCGAGATTACGACGGCGACCGAAATCGGTCGTCCCGCCCGCGCTATCCTGGAGTATGCAGACGAACACGACATCGAGCACATCATCATGGGAAGCCACGGCCGCGAGGGCGTCTCGCGGCTCGTCCTCGGGAGTGTCGCAGAGCGCGTGATGCGACAAGCACCGATACCAGTGACGATCGTCCGATAGATCTGTTCGCCTCATACCGTCGGTCTGTTCAGGAAGTGGCCGTCTTTCTCGGAGCTATCTCACCGTTATTCTATTGGATGAGGGGGCAAGCAGCGGTCACGGCCGGGTGATGCGCTGAATGCACTACTAAGCCCTCGCGTCGCAATTACACTAGATATGACTACTCCGGAAGATATCGAACGCTACCGTCGCAATCACCAGGACGAAATAGACAGTGCGACGGTCTACACGGCGATGGCTGACGCCGAATCGCAACCACAGGTCGCAGAAGTCTACCACCGGCTGGCCGAGACGGAGCGAACCCATGCAGACTTCTGGACTGAGAAGATTCGAGAGGCCGGTTCCGATCCGGGAAACGCCAATCCATCTCAGAGAGCCAGAGTACTGGCGTGGCTAGCTCGTCGATTCGGGCCGGGGTTAGTACTATCCTCAATGCAAGCCGGGGAAGCCATCGGTGGGAGTGGCTACGCGACCCAACCAGAGGTCACAGGAACCGGGATAGCAGCCGACGAACGCTCACACATCGTCTTCTGACAGTCATCGCAGAAACGCCCGGGCAAGGAGCTCGAGGAGAAGTCCTCGCCCAGCTCGAAGGCCGCCACCGGGCGACTAGCGGCAACGCACTCCGTGCCGCTGTTCTCGGCGCGAACGACGGTCTGGTCTCCAACCTGAGTCTCGTAATGGGCGTCGCCGGCGCGGCACTGGATTCGACGGCGATTCTAATTACGGTCTCGCCGGACTCCTCGCTGGCTCGGGGTCGATGGCGATGGGCGAGTGGCTCTCCGTCCAGAGTTCTCGGGAACTGTATCAACGCCAGATTGGCATTGAGGCCCAAGAACTCGCCGAGGTTCCTGAAGAGGAGGCAGAAGAACTGGCGCTCATCTACGAGGCGAAAGGCCTCTCGAAAGAACGCGCAAGAGAGATTGTCGAGCAGTTGATTGCCGACGAGGAGATGGCACTGGACACACTTGCCCGCGAGGAGTTGGGCATCAATCCAGAAGAGCTGGGCGGTTCAGCAGGGGAAGCGGCCGCGACGTCGTTCGTGCTCTTCGCACTCGGAGCCATCGTCCCCGTCCTCCCGTATTTCGTGTTGAGCGGACTGGTCGCCGTCGGCGCGAGTCTCGTGCTGAGTGCAATCGCGCTGTTCGTCATCGGCGCCGGCATCACCCTTCTCACGGGACGGTCCGTGCTCTTTTCTGGATTTCGACAGGTCGGGATTGGACTCGCTGCTGCGGTCCTCACCTACGGTGTCGGGAGCCTGATTGGGGTGACGCTCGTCGGCTGACAACGGGTTTCGACGCGGGCGGTCGGAGAAGGCACGGCATCCAGAAAGCAGGCGCTCACCCGCTCAAACCAGCTAGCAGGAATATCCCATTCGAGTGCGTACGTACAGTATGGAATTCGTTCGTGGCGTCGAAGTCGCCGATGGGGTGTATCGATTCGGGACGCGCCGAATCAACTGGTACATCATCGAGGAGGACGATGCGCTCACCGTCGTCGACGCTGGCCTCCCCAGTCATTGGGACCTCCTCGTCGAAGGTGTCGAGGCACTCGGACACACGGTATCCGACGTTGCGGCGGTCCTCATCACCCACGGCGACCTCGACCATCTCGGATTCGCCGAATGGCTTCGACAAGCTGCTGACGCGCCGGTGTGGATCCACCCGGCCGATGTGCAGCGAGCGAACACGGTTTCCCGGTCGCTCCCACCGCTTGACTTCTTGAAGGTGCTCTGGAAGCCCCCGGCGTTTGCGTACTTCGTCGAAGTTGTCCGTTCAGGGGTCGGGTCAGTACCACAACTCACGGCGTTCGAGATCTTTGAGGACGGCGACGAACTCAACGTTCCTGGCCACCCAATGGTCATTCACGTCCCTGGCCATACGGCCGGGTCGTCCGCGTTCTATCTCCCCGATCGAGCTGTGCTCTTCTGCGGTGACGCCCTGATGACGTACAACGTGCGAACTGGCCGCCACACTGAACCGGCAGTGTTGCCACCGATACACTACGACACCGAGAAGGCGCGGTCGTCGATACGAAAATTGGATTCCTGTGGCGAGGTCGTGCTGTTGTCCGGACATGGTGAGCCCTGGCCGGGGGACATGAGGACCGTCGGGTAACAGCTGGCTCGGCGGGCCAATAACAAAGTCCGTTCGCCGCGAAGTGGACAGGGAACACGAGGGGGGCTCGGAAGAATTCCCCCGCGTTCCAACACCAGTCCGATGAATCCAATCGAGAGAGGAAAGATCACGCTTGACGTGTGGCGGACCAGAAGAGCGACCCGTGCAGAGATAGAGGCTCGAGAGCGACGACGGCTCGCTGAAATGCTCTCGTTCGTCCGGCGACAGTCACGGTTCTATAAGCAACACTACGCCGACGTGCCCGAGGGCAGTACCGACCTCACACAGTACCCGCCGGTGACGAAGCCGATATTAATGGAACACTTCGACGACATCGTCACGGACACGGCAATAACCAAAAGCGAGATCGACGCGTTCGTCGCCGACGAGACGAAGATTGGCGAGCGCTTCCTCGGCATGTATCCGGTTTGGACGACGTCTGGGACGACCGGGGAACCGGGGGTGTTCGTCCAGGATGAGACCGCATGGACCATTTCAGATGTGCTGGGTGATCGGTGGATCGTGCCCGCAATGGCCGGAATTTCGTCACTGTCCCGACTTTTCACACAGAATCTCCGCATCGGACTTATCGCCGTTTCGGGCGGTCACTTCGCCGGTGCGGCCGGTCTCGAGATGATGCGTCGGGAATCCGTCTATGGAGAGCGTCGCCTTCGACTCTTTTCTCCGAAGAGCCCGATCGACGACCTGATCTCCGATCTGAACCAGTACCAACCTGCCATCCTCGAAGGCTACTCGACCGTTTTCGTCGAGCTGGCGCGAGCCCAGCAGGATGGTCGACTCAACATCAGCCCGGCACTCGTTCTCCCCACGGCAGAACCCATCTCTGAGACCCAAAAGCGAATGCTCCGGGACACCTTCGATTGTGTGGTCCGAGAACTCTATGGGGCGACGGAATTCGTCCCGATTGCCGTCGAGTGCGAACACGGAAATCTCCACGCCAATACCGACTGGGTCGTGGTCGAACCGGTCGACGAGGACTATCAGCCGGTCGAATCTGGGACGCCGTCGGACACCGTCCTCATCACGAGCCTCTCGAATCGAGTGCAACCGCTCGTTCGGTACGATCTCGGAGACAGCATCACGCTGTACGAAGAGCGGTGTCCATGCGGGAGCGCATTCCCCATTATGGAAGTCGGCGGACGGCAAGGAGACGTCCTCCAGTTCGAAACCGATGAGGGAGAGGAGGTCCCGATTTTCCCACTCTCCCTCTCAAGTGTCGTCGAAGAAGTTCCGGGTATCTATCGACCCCAGATTATCCGCACAGCCCCCACGACACTTCAGGTCCGCTTTGATGTCACTCCTGATGCAACCGAGGAGGAGGTCTGGAAGCATATCGAGCGGGAGCTCCAGTCGTTCCTTCGTACTCACGGGATTAGCCGCATAACTGTCGAAGCGGCATCCAAGCCTCCACAACGAGAAGAACGAAGTGGGAAGTTCCGGCACGTGTGGTCAGAATTAGAGAAGTAACTCACTCCGTTCAGTCGCCATCTTGGGCATTCGATGTTGCTGAGTAAGTCAACGAAGAGATCATGCTCAACCACGAAGAGATTTGAGAACCATATGCATTGAGAATCCCAGTCTCAACTTTTGCGGCCACGCGTGGAGTTGCGACTACAGCGAGTTCGGCGGGTCTGTGATGCGCGATTTCGACCGAATCGACTGACGAAGTCGTTCTCGACGTCGCCGTGGGGAGTCGATTCGTATTGTAATTGCAACTATTTCACTACTTACTCGACGGTCTGGTCAGCGCTGCCGCTCCCGACCGGGGCGGTCGGCGCGCTTCTCGACGTTATCCGATACCCGGCGCCTTCTTCAGCAGCGTGAGTGTGTTGTCGGCGGTCACCATCGGTGAGCGCTCGTATTCGCCAGTCAACTCGACCTGCACGAGGAGATCGACGCCGCGCCACATCGAGTAGAGAAGACAGGCGAACGCGAAGTAGAAAAACCGGAGGACGAAGTTCTTGGAGGTAGTGGCGGGCATGAACCGCTTGATCGTCCGATACCCCCGCTCGATCTCCCAGCGATACGCATATTCGGTAAGATAGCTCGTCCTCTAATTCGACATGAACACCGAGTACTGGCGGTAATCGTCGTGTTCCGAGCGCTCGTTGCGACGATAGATGAGCGTCGTTTCATGCCACTCGTTGTTCCCGAGGTGGAGTTTGCGGTCGAGAACGTAGCGGTCCTGTTCGCGTTTGAGAAGCCGTTTTGCCTGCCCCCGTTCGCTCGTGTACATCCGCTTCGGAACAACGTACGAGAGGCCGCGCTGAGAGATGGCTTCGAGAACGTGCTGGCTGTCGAACTCCCGGTCCATCAGCACGTTGTCGACTTGGACGAGGTCTCAGGCACTGTCTAGGAGATCTTCGACGATGTCGACACGACTCTCGCCGTTCCGGACAGGCCGGGCGTCGAGGACGAGCGGAACCGCGTTGCCGACCAACTGAATCGTCGCCCACTGGTAGGCGTACTCGTCGCTTTGCTCCTTGGTGCCAATGATTTCCTCTTCGTGGCCCGTTCGGTCGCCGGTGAACGGGTCGGCCTCGGTGATGTCGATAGCGACGATTCCCGCGCCATGAAAGGCGTCAGTCTCTTCGAGGCGGTCGTTCAGGCGCTTCATCGCCTCCCGGTACATCGCCCGAATCTGGTCGATAGAGAGCCGGCGAATGTGTTTCCGGTGGACATGCCCCAGTGGTGTCCGCTCGCGCTGTGACTCGTCGACGAACCCCTCGCGCCCTCGTTGGCCGCGAGATTCTCTCGCAGGCCCAGATACATCTGGAGGTCCTAGAAGGCGTGCTCGTGGATTTCACACCCCTAGCCACGAGGCAGCGAGAACGCCGGTTAGACGATATCGCGGACGTGGTCAGTAACTGCTTCAGCCTGTTTGAGGACCGCGCGGTCCGTGGGTGGGTTCTCGTTCTCTGTCTCGTTATGAGGCGTCGTGCGCTCTGGCTCACGCGGGATATCGACACCCGCACGGTCAGCGGCGAAGAGAACCGACCGAGCAGCCGTCTTGATGGTTTCTCGGAGGTCGGTGCTGAAGCGCTCGTGCCAACTGCGCCACAGCGTCGACTGGTCGGGTACTGATTCGAAGCCGAGTTTTTGGCGTAGGTTAGGGTGGTTGCGGAGATACTCGACGAGCGCAGTCTCGTGGTCCCGACCCTGGAGTGTTTTGACTAAGAACGCCCGGACGAGTGGCGTCATCTCATACTGCGTCGGCCCGGTGTATCCGTCGTGTGGCTGGAAGTCCATGTACGCAAGCGGTAGGTGGCAGGCGAACTCATCGACGCACTTGTGAGCGTCGTGCGTGAACCACTCGCTGGCGACGGTGCGGACGTCTTCTTCGAGGGCCGGGAGCGACTGACGATCGTACAGCGGGGTCGACCGATACGCCGGCCAGTCGTGGTACGAGGTTTGGGCGAGGGCTCGAAAAACGTCGCGTCGAGCGGTTCGGGATGCTCGCAATCCCTCTTCGATGTCCTTTGCCGAGATTTGCTCCCGGTCAATCGTCATACGTCTAGCCAGTAACTATCCATAGAGCCCCTCCTCGAACCAAGTAAGAGAATAGGATTCGCACTGTCCTACTCGGAGCTGTTCGCCGGCGATGGAGCCGTCTCGCGGCGGACAAACTTCTCTTCTTTAATATTGTCAACTGCTGGCAAACGGCGTAAGCGAGGTCGGAGGCTAAAGTAGAGACTGACGAACGCAAAGCTGAACGTAGCGACTACCATCGTCGGAACGACCCCGAAGGTACTCCCTGCAATTCCACCGAGGAGCGACCCGAACGGCACCGTGAGAGTTGCTACGCTCGCGTCAACAGATGTGACCCTGCCAAGGAAGTCCTCGGGGGTGACCGTCTGTATGAGCGTCTGGCCCATCACGTTCGTGACACCCATCGGAACTCCCGTCAGAGCAAACAATACGACCGTCAGTGCCGGCCATGGTGAGTAGACCGCAACGACCCACATGACGAATCCAATTCCGAGTCCGACGATTCGGATTGAGCCATACCTGATGTGGGTCAGTCGGGAGGCGACCAGCGCGCCGGTGAGCCCCCCGGCCCCGATCGCCCCGAGTAAGGCTCCATAGAGTATCGAGCCACCACGAGCAGCGGCGAACGCTGGGAGAACAGCGAGCATCACACCGGTGCCGAAGTTGGTGACCGCTGTGGTGAGCATCATTTCGGTAAACACTGTCCCTCGAAGCCACTGCACTCCATCTCGGAGGTCAGATAGATATCCGGAAACGTCGATTGCAGCCGTTTCGTCGGTCCTCTCGGACTGCTCGGGAACGGTAATACCGACGAACGAGAGAACCGCGATGACGAACGTGATTGAATCGAGAACGAACAGCGAGACCGCTCCGATCAGAGCAATGAGGACACCACCGAGTGCATTGAACACCATGTTCGTTCCCTGATTGGCGAACGAGAACGCGGAGTTGGCACGAGTCAACTGGCTCTTATCGACGATTCGAGGAAGCGCCGCGTTCTGAGCTGGATACACGAACTGATTCAGAAACGAGAGGAGAGGGATCGTCAGCAGAACCAGCTCGACAGTGAGGCGATTGAAGTAGGCCGCAACAGGTATCGATAGAATGAGAACGGCCTGAATTAGCTGTGTCCAGACGAGGGTCCGGATAAGCGGCCATCGGTCGACGAGGGGTCCAGAGACGAACTGAAGTGCTGGCGGCAAGAGAAGCAACGCTCCGGCAAGACCCGTATAGAAACTCGACCCCGTGAGGTCGTATACGAGCCATGTGCCAGCAATCGTGTAGAGGCTATCGCCAGCGTTCGTGACGAACCGCCCGAACAACAGACGGAGAAAATCCCGGTTGTTCCAGGGAGACGATTTATCTGTGTCTGCAGTGGCCACTGCGTCCTGTTGCTGGCTCATGGCCACCTCCCCAACAAGATATACATCAGTAGGTTATCAGCAAACGCGAGCGAATTTCCACCGCTGCAGGGATTACAGCTGTAGGTCCGGGCGGCAGGAGAGAGAATTACTGATAGTCTATCGACTGGTGCTGGCTTGTGGGGCGAATCGATTCGGCGTCCAGAGAGTGTCTGATCGTTGGCGACCAGAGACCCGATGGCGGTCTGCATTTGTGTTGGTGTTCATGGTGAGTAAGTGCGACTACGGAACCCGTAGTGAAGTGAGGCGACCCGAGTGCTGCTGCTATCCGGCCGTCGCTATGCAGTTGCGACGACTGCAACGAGAGGAATGAACGGACGTGCAGCCAAGTGGGTCATAAGACGGAACTGAGTGAGCCAACACTGGTCAATTTCTTATATGTGTCGGTTACGCACAGTCGTACGTCATTGGATAACACACATCATGTAACAAAATTGGGAGTAGCCTGTCACAGTGACGTACGTTTCGCTCTGCATTGAGCGAATCAGTCGCAACTTCTGAGATTAGGGTTCCCAGTCGAAACGACGGTTAAATTCGATGACTGGACGCGAAGACACTTTTCTGACGACTATCGAGTATGACTGTCATCGCCTCATTGCAGGTGGTGGCCTCCATATTCGATGACACTATGCAGATGTCATTGTAGTGTCCGGAGGGAGGGGCAGTCTTCACGGGCATGGATTGAGAGTCGCCCGAAACTACTACAGAAAAGAAGCACGGTCTAAATTAACCAGGTGACGTCAAAAACAAACCCTTTGTTAATAGTTAATTCCGGAATTAATATAATATGAGTTTTTATCAGTACAACATAGTCGTGCTCAGTCACCGGCCGATGCCGACGTATCAGTTGGTTCATCACGTCGTCTACGTGGTTCATCACCTATGATCATCTGCCACAGTCGAACGACGAACGCCGCCCATGGGAGGGCAATGAGTGCGAAGCCAGCGACACTGAGCAGCTCTGCGACGTTCGAAAACACCGGGAACGCCGTCGCCCAAAGAGCGAGCATCCCGAGATTGATGCTGACGACCCCTGCCCACGACGGAGCATAATGACTCGCCTCCACTGCGCCCTTCAGATTCACGAGTCCCTCTGAACCTTGGAAGGCATCAACGACGGTCGGCAGGAACGCCATCGCCAACTGGAGCATCCACCCGAAGACCAACCCGTTGATGGCCGCCGTTTCGATGGCTCGACCAGGGACGACGTTTGGAAACAGAAGCACGAGAGGCGCCCACGGAACCGGGAAGACGAGCCATACGTACGCGCCGAGAATATGGCCGACTCGGGCATCTTTCGTACAGCCACCCGCTCGCTTCGTACCGACGATGTTCGCCAACAGTGCAATCGTTCCGACCACGTAGATGGCGAGTCCCGTAAAGGTCAGCACGTGCATCGCCAACCACGGGCCCGAGACGAGACCGATCGCGCCGATGGTCACGCCCCAGAACGTCACCCGCTTTAGACGAGGATAGCGGAGGTCAGTGCCCGCCAGTGCGGGAATAAGATGTAACAACGTCGCAGCGACGACGAGGGCGAGGAACCCCCAGACGTTCGCGTGGACGTGCGCTTCTATCGAACCGAAGTAGCCACCCGGACCGTGGATGTTGAGCAACATCCCGAACGCTGCAAAGATGCCGACGACGAGAAACCACGGTGCAACGCGATAGTAACGGCTCAGCATCGAACCGTGCAAACCGGCACTGACGCGATAGACCGTGACCAACAGAAGCGCCAGTGCGAACAGCACGATGGTCGCTCCCGTGACAGCTATGAGATTCGAACCGGTCGTCATCCCGTACAGAATTAGCGGATACCCTGCGTTCAGGGAGATCCACTGTAACCAGCGAAGTCGGGATGAAAGACTGCTCGTCGAACCGCCGACGCTTCCGACGAGGTGGGGAAGCGCCCCGAACAGCGCCTGTGTCATCCCGCCGATGGTGACCAGGTGGATCATCACCCAACGAAGTCGCACAAGTGGTTCGATGAAGTCAATTCCAATGGCGAGTTTGCCGACCACGGCCAGTACCCCGACCGTCAGGTACAGTCCTGCCATAACGAAGAACGGATTGTTTCGTGCTTGCATTCGTTTTGGAACCTCGGTAATCGTTTCTTGTCGCGGACAACGGACAATGGTTCGTGCGAACAGGTTGGTGGGATGCGAACATGTTTGGAACCGCCCCTTTGCACGTGTATCGCCTACGCGTTACTGACGGAGGAAACAAGTGCCACGAGCCAAATTCACTATCACCATTCCGGATGAGTCGTGGATATCTCAGATCTCGAACGACTATTCGGATTGTGTGTTCAAAGTCATCACTGTCCTTCCAGGGAGTGAATCGAGTGTTGCGCTTCTTGAAGTGACGGCGAAAAATCCCGTGCCGATGCTCGCAGACATAGAGCATCAGGAGGATATCACGATGCTCGAACTACTCTGGAAAGACGAAGACAAAGCGCTATTACAAGTCGAGACATCGAATCCCCTGCTGTTAGATCCGATTCAGGAGATTGGGGTGCCGTTGCAAACCCCGTTTGAGGTCGTCGACGGCACCGCGAGTTGGGAGCTAACGACATCTTCGGATCGACTCTCTGCTCTCGGTGAACAGTTAGAGGCGTCGGGAATCAAATTCGATATCGACTACGTTCGAAGCATCAGCGACAGTGACGCCGAATCCGTCTTGACCGACCGCCAGCAACAGGTGTTACTCGCGGCCGTCGAACAGGGGTATTACGAGACACCTCGCCGGACGACGTTGACGGATGTCGCGGAATCGATGAATATTTCGAAAGCCACGGCGAGCGACATCCTCCACCGGGCCGAGGGAAAGATCATCGATTGGTTCGTGGCGAACGCGGTATAGTGACTTGTTCTCGTTATTCGACGAGAATACCGCCTTTCATTCCCTTGGCAGTATGTGACAACAGATGAGTTACTGTTCAACATCACAGTGAATTAATTGCAAGCAGACGGAACAGCTGATTTAGCCTGCAGCGTGTCTTCCCTGTGAGATATCGGTTCTGGCAACTTGCAGGCCGGGGAAGCACCGTAGTGGTGGTCAGTCTTGGGGAGCGTCGCTCGTAGTGGGAGCGGCCGTTACGGTGGCAGGGACGTAGCGGTCCCAGAGGACGAGCAGGCTCGGTAGGACGAGGATGCTCACGACGAACGCCGTCGTCATGGCGATGACGACGATGGCGCCGAAGCTCTGGAGCTGGGGGTGAGGGACGAGCATAATGGTGGCGAACGCACCCGCAGAGGTGAGGGTGCTGCCGAGTAGTGCACCGCCGGTACCGGTGACGGCGGCGTCGAGCGCCTCGAACGTGCTCGCGCCGTTACGCCGTTCGTCGGCGTAACGGTCGCCGACGTGAATGTTGTAGTCGACGCCGAGGCCGATGACCAGGCTCATTAGAAGCGCGGTCAGGAGCGTCAGCGGAATCGAGAGGACGTACATCCCGCCGATGACGAGGCCGAGAACCAGCGCGATGGGGATGGAGACGACCAATCCGAGCGTGGCGCTGCCGTGGATGTACTTGAACACGACGGCGAGTGTCAAGACGATGGCCACGAGCGCGAGCGCCATTGTCGTGAGGATACCATCGACGATCTCGCCGAGCACTGCCTCGTTGACGGCGAAGCTACCAGCGACAGTCGCAGTTCGTTCGTCGCCGTCTTCCATGACGTCGGCACTGTCGGAGAGTTGTGCGACGACTTCCTCGGCGTTGGCGTAGTCGGCATCGAGCGAGAGCGTGACGAGCAGGGACTTATATTCTCCATCACGGCGTTCGACGACGCGACTCGCGACGTCGCTGTTGGCGGCGTAGAAGGCGTCGTACACTTGTTCGAGGTTGCGGTCAGGGACGCCGTTGCCGTCAGTGTCGGCTCGCTGGAGCACGGCAGCGAACGATTGGTTCTGTGCGGCGACGGCCTGCATCGCCGTTACCGGCGACCGGACCGCGCGGGTGCCGGCCTGGTCGACGAGCAGGTCCTGCTGTCTGACGTCATCGACGCCGCGTTGGAGGTCTTCGAGCGCATCGTCGCTGGTAACGTCGCCCTCTATCAGAATGGGTTCCTGGAAGGCGTCGTCCGCGCTTGCGGGCTGGTAGACGTCTTCGACGTGGTTGCTCTGGCTGGCGACGGGGTGGGTGTCCCAGCCGAGGGGGCCGGGGAGTTGCTGTTTCCACTCTGCGACTTCGCCGTTGCTCTGCTGGTATCTCTCCTCGTCGAGGTCCATCCAGGCGAGGCCGCCGGCAGCACCGACGAGAACGGCGGCAACCAGAACGACGGGTGCGCCGCGTCGTGCGAGCACCACGGTTCGGGCGAGCACTGGACGGAGGTAGCGGCCGTCGCCGAGCGCGGCTTTGCCGCGGTCGATACCGAAGCGTTCGAGCAGACCGTCGATGCCAATTTTCAGGGCAGGTACGACGGTGATGAAGATGAGGAGTGCGGAGACGACGCCGAGCGTGATGGAAACGCCGAGGCTGCGGATGAGCGGCAGGGGGTTCGAGAGGTTCGCGAGGAACCCGATGGCCGCCGTGACCGTCACAAGGACGAGTGCGGTGGCGACGAGCGTGACGCCGCGACGCATCGGCGCGCGGATGCCCTCGTCGTCGCCGCGCTGTTCGCGGTAGCGGTTGAAGACGTGGAAGCCGAAGTCGATACTCAGTCCTGAGACCAAAACGACGGGGACGATGCTAACGGTGCCGGCGGCGACGCCGAGCCAACCCAGGAGGCCGAACATCCACAGCACGGAGAGCACGACGCCGACCATGCCGACGACGACGTCGACCAGGTCGCGGTACGCGAACCCGAGGACGACGAGGATGAACGCTAGCGCCGCGGGCACGACCAGTTCTATCATCTGGCCGAAGAAGTGATCGCTGTAAGTGTTCCACGCGTGGGAGTTCACCACGAAGAACCCGGAGTCGGACCGTTCAGACGCGCTCTTGTAGAGGGCTGCGCTCGCGTTGTCGAGCGTCGCGTTAGAGACGTCGGTGTCGAGTGCGACCAGCATTCGGCGGTCGGTCGCCGTCGCGTCTGCGGGGTCGTGGTCGGCTGGGAGGAATCGCAGCGCCCGCCGGTCGTTCGTCAGGGTCTGTTCGACCAGCCGTTCGACGTCGGCGGGACTCGTGTTCTCGAGTGCCCGAATCTGCTCGTCGAGGGACGCACTCTGGTTGCCCGCCGCGCGTTTGGCAACGAGGTTTGCGATACCCGTGACGCCGTCCTCGTGGAGTGCTGTGCTGATGGTTGCGTTCTCGTGTATTGCCTGCTGGTATCGCAACCCGGCTAGCAGGGACTTCTTCGAGAGGACATTGCCGTCGTCGTCCCGGACGTATACCATCTCGAACGTCCGGTTCGGTCTGTCGGTAGTCTGCGCGAAATGTTTCTGAATGTACTGTGACTTCTTGACACGTTCCACGTCGTTGAACGCGTCGGAGTCAGCGCTGGCCTGACTTTCCGTGTCGAGCTGGGGAATCCCAGCCAACACCAGTGCCGAGAGGAGAACCATCACCAGTATCGTGATGCGCGGGTGGCCAGTGACGAAGTCTACTGCTTTCGTCAGTCTGTCGCGTGCCATAGTTCGCTTTACGACTCTATTCAGATAATATACCTTTATAAATTTATATTTGTTGTGGGGCCGGAACCCAGACGACAACTCTATACATGACTACTTCATCCTGAGAGAGGCGGTTGACGGGAGGCGGAGAATGGCGTCAATCGGCCGCGACGACCGACTCATAGTCGTCAACGAACGACAATAGTTTGTCAAGCGCTTGCTCTTGTTCGGAGGGACCCGCCCCCGGTTTTCAGGGGTACGACATTGCGACAGACGGATAGCGCAGCCCCACGTCTGCAGGCAGCAGAGAAGCAGTAGGTACGATGCATCGGTCCGCGCATTGTGTGTGGATGGGTGGCGTTCCCGCCGTTGTGATCGAGTTCGTGGCGGGCAGTGGTTGGACTGCGACGGCCTCTCACTGAGTTCGTCTCCGAACAGACGAGGAGTGCCAAGGAACGGTCGGGGGCGATTCCTTGCACGGCGAAGACATCAGTTCCGTTCCGTTGGGGTGTCTGTGACCGCGCCACAGCCCTATCCGTGGGAGAAAACGAGCTTTTTCACCAGTGCATCTATAGGGCCCGCTAAGTGGGAGTGGACCTTGGGAGGCGGTTGTCCACCACAATTCCAGAGCGAGATCCCATGGGTGAAAGCCCGTGGAGGACGTCGACCTTGCGGCAATGGGTGTTCTCTTGATCCCGTCGAAGCCGGTAACTCCTCTCTTGCGCTCCTTCTGGGATTGCTCCATGCTCTTGACAGGGATATGTTCTGAGTGTCTTCTCTCTCCGCCGACGTGGGGCGCTGTGGAGTCAGGTGGACAGTCGCTGCCGCAGGTGTGTGCAACGTCTTCAGCGACCTGATATTGGGAGTTCGTCGGCCGCTGGACGCTCTTCACCTGATTCCGATGACGGGGACCCCCGATTGGTCGGCGATCGCGACGGAATGAGCGACGCGTCGCACGTCGACGGCGTCACCGAAAGAGCCGATAGGACGTGCGACCCACGGCTACTTCCGTCCGTTGTCCGTCGGGGTCTACTGTCCAGACGGTGACCGTGACGACGCCCATCGAATCGCCGGACCGGACGACGGTGGCTTCCGCAAGGAGGTCGTTACCCATGGGGCGGATGTACGAGACGTTGAGGTCGGTCGTCGCCAAGTGTGCGGCTTCCGGGTCGTCCAGCGTCGTCCGCAGTGCGAACCCGCTCGCCGTGTCCACGAGCGTCGCGGCGATGCCGCCGTGGATGACGTCTCGTTCCGTGACCGGATTGAGAAGCTTCTCGTCGAAGGGAATCCGCATCTCGAGGCGTCCGTCGCCGACGGTTTCGACGCGGAGACCGAGCCACGAGAGGTAGCCGTGTTCGTCCACGAACGACTGGAGCAGTTCGCGTTCGGTCATGCTGAACCTGCCTCGTGTCGGTGGTCTCGATGTCCCTTCCTGAGAAGACGAGCAGTCGTCATCGTGTTCGTTGGATACTCGAAGACCGACCACCGTAAGTCTTTGCCAGGTCCGATAACAGTAGTAATTCAATAAGCCATCTAGTCCAACACTGTTCACTTTCTCCCGAACTTTTATTCCATAATACGACGAGAGATGCCGTATGCGACAGAAACAGAGAGGGGTGTTACCGTGACTGACCCCGTGATCATGACTGTCAGCGACGGCGTCGCAACGCTCACGTTGAACCGGCCGGACGACCGTAACGCACTCACGCGAGAGATATCCGACGGCCTCCAGGAGCACCTCGCCGCTCTCGAAGACCGTGACGACGTCAGATGTGTCGTCGTCGAAGGGGAGGGAGACGTGTTCTCCGCAGGTGGCGATATCAAGCAGATGCACGAGCGGCTCGAAAACAACGGGTCACTCGACGACGCTGTCGCCGAACTCGAACGCACGACGAGCGAGACGATGGCTCGCGTCGTCACGTGTCCGTACCCGACGGTCGCGAAGATCGACGGCCCGGCGGTCGGCGCGGGGGCGAACCTCGCCATCGCCTGTGACGTCCAATTGGCGAGCGCGTCGGCGAGCATCGGATTTCTCTTCCGCCAGGTCGGACTGAGCATCGACGCCGGTACGTCGTACCTGTTGCCGCGCATCGTCGGGGAGAACGTCGCGAAGGAACTCGTCTACACCGGCGAGGTGGTCGACGCCGAGCGGGCGGCCGACCTCAGTCTGTTCAATCACGTCTATCCGGACGAAGAGTTCGACGACCGCGTCGCCGAGTTTGTCGGCCGGGTCGCCAGCGGTCCGACCGTCGCATTCCGACACGCGAAACGCCTGCTCCGCGAGGGCCTCGACAAGTCGCTCGACCGCGCGATGGTGGACGAGGCGACGGCGCAGGGCATCGTCTTCGAAACGGAGGACCACGCCGAAGGCGTCGAGGCGTTCCTCGAAGACCGGGACCCCCAGTTCGAGGGCCGTTAGTGGTTCTACAGGGGTGTCTCGAGCCTCCCGAGGTCGTTCTCGTCGTGGCCGCAGCGCACCGTCGCGTCGTGGCGGCGCTCGCGCTCCTTGAGCTCGCGGAGGCTCTCGTACCAGTGTCGCTTGCTCCAGAGCAGTCCGGCTCCCAGCGGGACTTCCTCGTCGTAGTTCGTCCGGCGGTAGACCTCGTCACCCGCGACGAGGACCGTCCCGCTGTCGAGGTCGAGTTGGAGTCCCATCAGTCCCAGCGTGTGCCCCGGCAGGTGGACGAACTGCACGTCCTCGAAGGGGTTTCAACCGGTCGATGGACGACCTGCCAGTCGAGGTCGTGGTCGAAGTCGTCGAGGACGTAGGCATCGCTGCCCTCGTCTGTCTTCACGCTGTAGTAGGCGTACTTCAGTTCCTCCTCGTGGACGTAGACCGGGACGTCCATTCGTCGAAGTGGTGGAGTCCCCCGGCGTGGTCGAGGTGGAGGTGGCTCGCGACGACGGCGTCGATATCCGACAGCGCGTAGCCCGCGTCGTCGAGGGCGTCGGGCAGGGGGTGTTCGTCCGCGTCGTAATGTTCGAAGGCCGCGTGAAGTACCTCGGGGACACGCCCCGAGGCTTCACCGTTTTGTCTGTGTCGTCCAGAAACGGACGGACAGACGCAGGCGAATTTAATTCCCCTCGACCTTCCCGAACTGGGTTGGTTGGAAGTAACACCCGAACACCTCGCTGGTGTCCGTGAGGATCGGTCGCTCCACCACGACCCGACCACTCCCGTCTCACCGCCGATGGCGGGTTTTGAGAGGAGTCGCATTTCCAAACTTCCGAGAACGACCGCTTCGGATTAAGGTCTTTAACCCACGTCACGGTCGTTAAACTACGGTACGAGACGTGGTACGTTAAACCTGTTGACGGGCTTCACCCTCGGGGTCACGTCCCGAGGCACTCGCCCTACTCAGCTTGTAGAGAGGAGCGGGCCAGTGGCCGTTCCCGGCGTCGGGGTGTGACCCGGTGTCCCAGAGGATGGTGGCCTCGGGGTGGTCGATGACGAGGTTGTACACGATGCCTTCGTCCATCGGTGCGTCGGGATTCGGTTCCGCGCTGGATCCGAGTCGGTAGCCCTCGACGATGTGGTTTATATCCGTTCGGATGTGTCCGCGGTGAATCGGGGATATGGTAGCGTTCACCATTGATATAAATAATGTTTTACTGCAATAATCGTTCGGGAGTATCAGTCAGCGGTAACTATCGAGAGGACGTCCCAGAGATCGTCGGCGACGTACTCGACCGCCGGGCCGTCGTCCGCACCGTAACTCACGGGCCGAATACCGTGCTCGGCGGCACCGGCCATGTCGTGTTCATACCGGTCCCCGACCATCACCGTGCGCTCGGCCGGGACGGGGCTCTTTTCCAGCGCCGCCTCGAACATCGCCGAGTCGGGTTTCGTCCGACCGACCTCCTCCGACGTCGTCACGTCGTCGACGTGGGCGAGAACGTCCAGGTGGTCGAGGAGGAACTCCCCCTCTTCGGCGTCCACGTCGCTGACGATACCCTGATAGACGCCCGCATCTGCCAGCCGTGCAGTGACCTCGCTGGCACCAGGGTTGGGACGGAGATAGTCGCGTACCGTCGCGCGGAAGAGCGGGAACCACTCGTCCTCCGAAACCGACCCTCCCAGAACCGTTTCTGTCGCCTTGGCGTACGCCGTCCGCGCCGACCGGAACTCGGTCCCGTCGCGCTCCTCGAAATGCTGGCCGACTGCGCGTCGCCAGACCTCGAGCGCTTCGTCGGCGTCCATCGACCCGCCGCGGCGGTCGACGAGCCGTTCGACGAACGCCGCGTGGGCCGCCCGCACCGACGAAACGTCGAGGAGCACGCCGCCGATGTCCCAGAAGACGGCGTCGTAGCGAGTCATTCGGCGGTCTCCGCGTCGACGAGTTTGAACTTCTGGACCTTCCCGCTTGCCGTCCGTGGTAACTCGTCGACGAACACGACCTCGCGGGGATGCTTGTATGCTGCGAGGTTGTCGAGACAGAACTCCCGGATCTCTTCGGCCGTCACTGCGTCGGCCGCCGTCGGCACCACGAACGCTTTGACGGTCTCGTTCCGACGGTCGTCGGGGATACCAACGACGGCGGCATCGGCGACGTCGGGATGCTCGTACAGGAGTTCCTCGATCTCGCTCGGGTAGACGTTGTAGCCGGCGGTGTTGATCATGTGCTTCTTACGGTCGACGATCTCGTAGTAGTTCTCCGCGTCCCTCCGTGCGAGGTCGCCCGTCCGCAGGTAGCCCTCGTCGGTGAACGCCTCGGCGGTCGCGTCCGGCCGGTCGTGGTAGCCCTTCATCACCTGCGGCCCGCGGACGAGGAGTTCACCCGTCTCACCCGGCGGGAGCTCTTCGCCGGCGTCGTCGACTATCTTGCAGTCGGTCATCCGGAGTGGCTGACCGATGGAGCCGTGTTTCGTTCCGAACGTCGACCCTACGCCCGTGTGGGTCGCCGCCGTCGTCTCTGTCAACCCGTATCCTTCCGACATCTCGACGCCGGCCGTTCGTTCGAACGCCTCCTGAACGGCGACCGGCATCTTGGCACCGCCTTCGTTAATCGTGTCGAGACTTGACAGGTCGTACTCGCCGAACGACTCGTCGTTCACCATGTCGACGAACATCGCAGCGACGCCGACGAAGCCCGTTATCTCGTACTCCTCGATGATTCGCATCGCCTCCTCGGCGTCCCACTCGGCCGGATTCCGGAGGTGAACGGTTCCACCACGAATCAGCGCTTGCCAGGTCGAGTGGATGAATCCCGTGATGTGATAGAGCGGAAGCGCGGCCAGTTCGCGCTGCTCGTCGGGGGACTGCTCCGTGAACTGGAACCCCGAGTACGCCTGTGCGCGGAGGTTTCGATGGGTGACGAGGACGCCCTTCGGTCGGCCCGTGGTCCCGGACGTGTACGGTTGCATCGCCGTGTCGTCACCGTCGCGTTCGAGGAACACGGAATCGCCGTCTACATCCTCGAAGGCGACGTCGCCGGAATTGTCGAGCGTTACGACGGTCGGGTCGCGACCCGTCTCGTCGCACGCCTGGACGAGTTGGTCGCGGAGTCCCGGATGCGTGACGACGATGGAGGCGTCCGTGTCTTCAAGTTGGTGCGCCAGTTCGCGTGCTTTGTACTGCGGATTGACCGGCGAGACGACGACCCCGGCTCGTAACGCACCGAGGATGGCGACGATGTACTCCGGACAGTTCGGCAGATACAGGAGGAGTCTGTCGCCGGGCTCGAATCCCCGGTCGTGTAGTCCACCTGCGAACGCGGCGGCGCGGTCGTCGAGAGTCGCGTACGAGAGTTCGCGGCCGTCCATCTTGACGGCGACCGCGTCACCGCGGCGGTCAGCCGTCGCTTCGAAGAGACGAGCAGCGTTGTGCGCCTCGGTGGCTCGAAGGGATTCTGGTATATCCATATCATATGGTGGACGTTATCACACATTATCTTAACGGAGGTCGATGAATAGGGTGTATTTATTAACGTTGTCGAAGAAGAGGAGGGATGTATTAACGATGATAACGGTAATTGCGGGACGAGGTGGAGCATGACGAACGACCGGTTCAGCGTCGAGGGACAGACGGCCATCGTCACGGGAGCGTCGAGCGGTATCGGACGCGAAATCGCCGAACAGTTCGCCCAGGAGGGCGCCGACGTCGTCGTCTGCTCGCGTGAACAGGGGAACGTCGACCCGGTCGCGGAGACGATAAACGAGGCGGACGGCGGCACCGCCATCGCCGTCGAGTGCGACGTCACCGACCGGGACGCCGTCGACGCGCTCGTCGAGGCGACGGTCGACGAGTTCGGAAGCATCGACTGTCTCGTCAACAACGCGGGCGCGAGCTTCATGGCCCCGTTCGAGGACATCAGTCCGAACGGCTGGAAGACCATCGTCGACATCAACCTGACCGGGACGTACCACTGCACACAGGTCGCCGGAGAACACATGCGTCAGGACGACGGCGGCACCGTCATCAACCTGGCGAGCGTCGCCGGACAACGCGGATCGCCGATGATGAGCCACTACGGCGCTGCGAAGGCGGCAGTCATCAACCTCACGACGACGCTCGCCTACGAGTGGGCGAGCGACGACGTGCGGGTGAACGCAATCGCGCCCGGATTCGTCGCCACGCCAGGGGTCGAATCGCAGATGGGCGTCTCCGCCGACGACATCGACCGGGACGAGGTCGAACGACGGATCGGGACGTCCGCGGAGATAGCAGACGTCGCGCAGTTCCTTGCCAGCTCCGCAAGCTCCTATCTTGTCGGGGAGACTATCACGGCACAGGGCGTCCCGCGCATCGAGGAGACGACGGAGGTGTAGCGGGCGCTAGGCGCTTTCCCCGTAGTTTTCTTCGGCACGACGAGCGACGCGTCGAGAGCGTTCGAGTTCGCTCTGCATGGTTCCCCTCGACCGATGGAAGGTGACGCGGTAGCGTTCGCCGTGGCCGTGATGCTGCCCGTCGTCTGCCTCCTTGTCGTGTGATACCAACCCTTATATTTAAGTCGAACCTCTCCGATACTCAATCCAGAGCATGGTTAACAATAGTAATCAAACACCCAAAATGCCGAGTGATAGTAAAGATAATAGAAGCGAAAGGCGAACAGGGGAAGAATCACGGACGTCGTCACGGCGGGCACTGTTGAAGACGACAGGCGTCGTAGGAACCATGAGTCTCGCCGGCTGCCTCGGTAGCAGCAGTGGAGACGGCGGTCCGTCAGGCCCGGTGAAGATCGGAGTACTCGCCCCCGAGCCCTCGAAAAACCCCATCGGCGGGTCCATCGCAAATGGCGCGAAACTCGCCGCCAAGCAGCTCAACCAGAACGGGGGCGTGCTTGGAAAAGACGTAAAGGTAATCGTCAAAGACACCAAGGAAGATCCGTCGACGGGCAAGTCCAAGTATCAGGAACTTACCGTCGGAGAGAGCGTCGACTTCACGACTGGCATATTCACCAGCGAAGTGCTGCTGAACGTGATGGATTCCATCGCACAGCAACAGACCGTCCACATGGGGACCGGCGCGGCAACGCCGGAAGCGACCACGAAGGTCAAACACGATTACGAGAAGTACAAGTACTTCTTCCGGACCGGCCCGGTGAACTCCCACTATCTCGGCACGAACATGGTCGACTTCGCGAAATCCCAGTTCGATTCGATGGGCTGGAGCTCCGTTGCCGTCCTCGCCGAGGACTACACGTGGACGAAGCCGGTCACGAGCGTTCTCAAGAACAAGCTCAGCGACACAGGCGTCGACGTTCCCATCACCAAGCGGTACGCAAGCGGAACGAAGAACTTCTCGTCCATCTACGACGACATCGAGAGCGCCGGCGTGGACGCTGCGTACGTCGTCATGGCCCACACCGGGACGGCCGCGGTCGTCCAGTGGAAGAAGCAACAGCGCCAGTTCGAGTTCGGCGGCATCCACGTCCCGATGCAGTTCCCGTCCTACTACGGGTCGACCGACGGCGCCTGCCGCTACGCGCTCACCCAGAACTCCGCGACTCCGAACGCGAAGGTCACGAAGAAGACGGTTCCGTTCACGAACAGCTACGAGAAGGAGTACGGCAAGTACCCGGTGTACACGGGCTACATCACGTTCGACGCGGTCAAGCAGTACGCGGCCGCTGCCAAATCCGCCGATTCTCGGAAGGCCAAGAAGGTGATTCCGAAACTCGAATCGTCCACGTACACGGGGACGACGGGGATTCTGAAGTACTACGGGAAGAACGAGAAATACCCGCACGACGTGGTGTACGGAAAGGACGCCGTCTGGCCAATCTGGCTACAGTGGCAGGAGAACAGCGGAAGCGGCGTCCAGCAGGCCGTCTGGCCGTCAGACGTCGCCACGGGGTCGTACAAGAAACCGCCATGGATCTGAACAGTACCAATGACGGGCATCCTCAACACCGTCGTCAACGCCAGTCTCATCAGCGCGCTTTACGCGCTCGTCGCCATCGGGTTCACGCTCATCTTTGGCGTCGGCGGCGTGCTCAACCTCAGTCACGGCGCCACCATCACCGTCGGCGCGTTCACGGCTTACTTCGTCACCAGCGTCCTCGGAGCCAGCATCTGGGTGGCCACACTCGCGGCGCTCGTCGTGCCAGCCGCCTTCGCAGCCGTGCTGTACCTTGGGTTGATACGCCGCGTTCAGGACGACCCCATCACGGTGATGATTCTGACCCTCGTGACCGCCATCGTCGTCGAGGAGGTCGTCAAGATACTCGTCGGCACGCAGTCGCGAGCCATCCCGTCGCTCCTCGGCGGCCAACTCGCCCTCCTCGGCGGTATCCAACGCAACCGAGTGCTGGCGTTCGCGCTCTCCTGGATCGTCATCGGCGTCCTCTTCGCGCTAGTGAACTACTCCCAGACGGGCAAAGCGATACTCGCGACGAGCATGTCGAACCGCGGCGCGTCGATCGTCGGCATCGAGACCGATCGGATGTACCTCTACACGTGGGTAATCGCCGGGGCGCTCGCCGGCCTCGCCGGCGTCTTCCTCGGCTCCATCCAGACCGCCGGCTGGGCGATGGGCCGGAGCCCGCTCGTGCTCTCGTTCTCCATCGTCGTCCTCGGCGGTATCGGCTCCATCCGCGGAAGCCTCATCGGCGCGTACATCATCGGCTTCCTCGAGGTGTTCACCGTCTCCTACGTGGATTCGAGCCTCAGCGGGCTGGCGTCGCTGGTCGTCCTCGTCGTCATCCTGCTCGTGAAACCAGAGGGCCTGTTCGGCCGGGAGCTAGCGGAGTGATTCCATGAGCGAAGACGTCGAACGCTCTCGCCGGTTCGAGTTCGTCTCGTTCGCGCCCCGGTACCAGATCGGGTTTCTGGCGCTCGTCCTGCTCGCGCTCGCGCCGTTCTGGCTCCGGATGCTCCTCGGGGAAGGACAGGGTATCCTGGCAGTCGTCACGCTCACGACCGCGCTCTTCTTCGCGATGTTCGCGATGAGCTGGGACGTCGTGTCCGGTTACACGGGCCAGATCAGCTTCGGTCACGCCCTGTTCTTCGGGGTCGGCGGCTACGGCTCCGCCCTGTTGAACCTCGAATTCGGCGTGACGCCGGTCGTGGCGATTCTCCTGGGGACGGCCTTCGCGGCGCTCGCGGGCGTTCTCATCGGCGTCCCGGCGCTCCGCCTCGAGGGGCCATACCTCTCGCTCATCACGCTCGTCGCCCCGCTCATCCTCTTGCAACTGTTCATCGTGTTCAGCGACACGTTCGGGGGTGAGCTGGGACTCCCGAGTCCGGACCCCGTGCTACCGGTGTCCGGGTTCACCGGCCAGGCCATCGTGGACTACTACGTCGCGTTTGGGCTGTTCGTTCTCATCCTCGGCATCTTACTCGCGGTGACGCGCTCGGATGCCGGGTCCATCTTCACGGCGATCCGGGAGGACGAAGCGGCCGTCGCGGCCGCCGGCATCAATCCGGCGAAGTTCAAGATCTTCGCGTTCGTGCTGTCCGCGGCGATCGGCGGCCTCGCGGGCGCGGTCTTCGTTTACACGGTCGGAAAACCCCAGCCGAGCCAGTTGCTCGTGATGAGCGTCAGCGTCGAAGTCATCATCGCGAGCATCGTCGGCGGGATGGGAACCATCACGGGCGCGGCCTTCGGCGGGCTGTTCTTCAGCCTCTTCCGCGAATGGCTCTCAACGGTGACGACGACCGTTCCCGTCGTGAACGTCCAGGTCGCGTCGCTGGACCTCCTGCTGTTCTCGCTCGTCACCCTCGCGCTGCTGTTCTTCCTTCCCGGCGGCCTCCTCCGCTGGGGAATCGCACGCGGACGCGGCATCGTGAGCGGCGAGCCGAAACCGGTCGCAGACGGAGGGCAGACGCCGCTCGAACGGACGCTCGACGCTTATCGCGACGCGATGGAGGCGTTCGGAGGTGAGGACAGTGAGCGCTGAGTCGGAGCCGTCGGACGGCATTCTCGTCCTCGACGACCTCCGGAAGGAGTTCGGCGGTCTCACCGCCGTCGACAATCTCAGCATCACCGTGGAGGAGGGCGAAATACTCGGATTCATCGGCCCGAACGGCGCGGGCAAGTCGACGACGTTCAACTGCGTCACGGGAAAGTACCCGCCGACCGCCGGCACGGTGTGGTACGACGGCGAGGACGTCACCGGCGAGTCACCGCACGAGATGGTCCAGCGAGGCATGGCACGGACGTTCCAATCGTTCCGCCCACTCGACGACCGGTCGGTGCGACAGAACGTCGCTATCGCATTGGCCCCGGACCGAATCTTCTCGCTCTCGGGCCTGCGTGGCGAGACGCTCACCCGTGCGACCGACATCTGCGAGCGCGTGGGACTCGGCGACAGCGTCGACCAGTTCCCGGACGAGCTCCCGCACGCGGGCCTTCTCCGTCTCGAACTCGCCCGTGCGCTCGCGACCGACCCCGACCTGCTACTCGTCGACGAGCCGTTCGCCGGCCTGTCCAGTCAGGAGGTCGTCGACCTCTCCGACCTCCTCCGTTCGCTACGGGACGACGGCGTGACGCTCGTGGTCGTCGACCACAACATGCGCGGGCTCCTCTCGCTCATCGACCGCGCGGTCGTCATCCAGTTCGGCGCGAAGATCGCCGAAGGGGCCCCGGAGGAGATTCGAGACGACGAGACCGTCCAGGAAGCGTATCTCGGGAGTGGTGACCTGTGAGCGCAGTCGTCTCCGTCGACGACGTCAGCGTCTCATACGGCGAAGTCGCCGCGCTTCGCGGCATCACCGCGAACGTGCAGGACGGCGAAATCGTCGGCGTCATCGGGCCGAACGGCGCGGGCAAGACCACGCTCGTCGAGACCATCTCCGGGTTCCACGACTACGCCGGGCACGTCGAGTACCGGGGCGAGGAGGTCGGCGACGCGAGTCCGTCCGACCTCGTCGAAGCCGGACTCGTCCATTGCACCGAGAGCCGCGACCTCTTCGGTCACCTCTCGGTCGAGGACAACCTCGAACTCGGCGCGTATCGACAGCAGGACGGCGTCGACGACCGCCTCGACTTCGTCTACGACCTCTTCCCCACGCTCGCGGAGCGCGCCGACCAGAACGCCCGGACGATGAGCGGCGGCGAACAGCAGATGCTCGCCATCGGACGCGCGCTCATGGGCGACCCGGACGTGCTCATCCTCGACGAGCCGACGCTCGGACTCGCACCGGTCATACTACAGGACATCAGCGACGGACTCGACACGATTCGAGATTCCGGCGTGACCGTGCTCCTCGCCGAACAGAACGTGACGTTCACGATGAACCACGCTGACCGCGTCTATCTCCTCGAGAACGGTACGATCGAGCGTGAAGGCGACCCCGAGACGCTCCGCGGGGACGAGTATATCCGAACGGCCTACCTCGGTGGGTGAGCGACGACGGCGGTTGCGTCGCCGTCGACGACCTTCCGGCTGTCGTCCGCGACCACTTCCAGCGACGCCGTGACGCGACGACCCTCGTCGGCCGCGGCCGCATCCTCGACGCGGCCGCGCACCGAGAGGACGTCGCCGGGGAACGCGCGGGCCGTAAACCGGGTTCGATAGGCTTCGAGCCGGGCGAGTCCGAACCACTCCCGAAGCAGCCGGGTGGCGACGCCCGCACTGAACATCCCCTGTGCGAACACGCTTGGGTGGCCGACGTCGGTCGCGAACGGTTCGTCGTAATGTATCGGGTTGAAGTCGCCGCTCGCGCCGGCGTACTGGACGAAGTCACGGCGCTCCAACGCTGGTATCTCGACGGTGGGACCGGTCGCGTCGACCTCGAAGGGGGGCTCCGATTCGGTTTCGGTTGGCGAGATTTCGCCGCGAGGCGTCCCGCCGTCGTCCGCGGGTGCGCCGTCGGTCTCGATGCGGGTGTTCCAGACCGACTGAACGAGATCGCCGCCGTCTGCCTCGTAGAAGTCGGTTCGGAAGACGGCGAACGTCATCGTTCCGCCGTCGCGTCCCTCCCGTTGGTAGACGTCTTCGAGCGTCGTGTCGCCGACGAGTTCGTCGCCGACGAACAACGGACGCTCGTACCGGAAGTGCTGTTCGCCGTGGAGGACGAACTCGCGACGGAAGCCGAGGTCGAACCCGAACTCCGAGTCGATGTCCGGGGGTCGATGGTGCGGGAAGAAGGAGGTTCGGGTGAACGTCGGCGGTGCGGGGACTCGCTCGAAGCCGGCGTCACGCGCCGCTTGGTCGTCGAGGTACAGCGGACTTGGATCGTGAATCGCTCGTGCGAACTCGGCGACCTTTCCGGGTTCGACGCGGAATCCCTCGACCGTGCGGTTGGTCTCCCCGACCTGCGCTTCGATGTCCCTGAGTGGCCGACTCGGCATACTCGCTCTTCCACTCCAAGCGATAAAAACGTATTTCCAAAACCGACCATTCACTATTTATGCTAACCTGAACAGAGGTGAGTTTACCACTGGAATTTATTGTGCTGCGAATACCAGTGATTGGTAATCATGGCCTCGATACGGGGATACGGTTCATACGTCCCCCTTTACCGCATCGAGCGGGCCAGCATCGCCGAACAGCATGGCGACCATGCCAGCGGCGGTGAGACTGCCGTCCCGGCACACGACGAGAACGTCGTCACGCTCGGGACGAACGCCGCGAAGAACGCTCTCTCGCACGCCGACGTGGACGGGTCTGACCTGGACATCGTGTACGCGGCGACGACGTCGGACCGGTTCGACGAACGCGGCGTCGCCGCCCACATCGGACACGCGGTCGGTGCGACCGGTCGCGTCCGAACCGGGGACTTCCAAGGGTCCGCGCGGGCCGCAACAGACGCACTCCTGGCCGGAAGAGACGCGGTCGAGACCGGTCGCGTGGACACGGTTCTCGTCGTCGCGGCAGACGGTCTCTCAGCCGATCCGGGCACGGACGCCGAACGGACCGCGGGCGCGGGCGCCGGTGCAGTTGTCCTCGGTTCAGGCGACGGCATCGCCGACCTCGTGGCCACCGGGAGCAACACGACCGGGTTCGTCGGGCGGTTCAGGCGCGCCGGCGAGTCGCCCGTCACCGGCGACGCCCGGTTCAATCGGACGAACTACCTCGACGCCGTGGCCGGTGCGGTCGAAGCGCTCGGCGATATCGCTCCGGACCACGCCGCCTTCCCGGCACCCGACGGCGGGTGGGGCGGGCGAGCCGCTCGCATGCTCGAGGTCGACGTTACGCGACACGGGACGTTCGACGAGGTCGGATACGCGGGAGCGGGCGGCGTCCTCCTCGATACGGCGGCGACGCTCGACGCCGCACGCGACGGCGAGACCGCTCTCGTCGTCTCGTACGGACCGGGTGGGAGTGACGCAGTTCTGTTCGACGTGACCGAAGCGAGGCGACCGGAGATGACGGTGAATGACTACATCGACAGCAAGGAATACGTACCGTACGGCAAGTACCGTGCCTACTGCGAGCAGGCCGGGGGTGAGGGCTAATGCACGAACCGCCGTTCGTCCGTGACCGCGAGGCCAATGAACGACTGCTGGCCCGGGAGTGCCAGTCGTGTGGCTTCGTCGCCTTTCCGGAGTTCCGCGCGGTCTGCAAACGCTGCGGCGAGCGCGACCAATGGGACGACGTCCGCCTCCAGGAGCGCGGAGTCGTCCAGTCGTACGTCGTCCAGCAGCGGCTCCCCGACGAGTTCGAGACGCCGCTCCCGCTCGGAATCGTGGACGTCCCGCAGGAAGGGGAGGGGGAACCGGCGCGCGTGTACGGGCTGTTCACGGAGACGACCCCGGACGAGATGGACGTCGGCATGGAGGTCGTCGCGGACTTCAGGACCGTCTTCGAGCTCTCCGGGCTGCCCGTCCACTCGTTCAAGTTCAAGCGCTCGCGAGGTGACCGGCTATGAGGGACGTCGCCGTCGTCGGCGCCGGGATGATCGACTTCGGAGAGCTGTTCGAGCAGTCCGTGGACGAGATGGCCGAGCGCGCGTACCTGAACGCGCTCGAAGACGTCGACCGCGGTATCAGTCCGGAGGATATCGACGCCGCCTGGTTCGGAACGCTCGACATCGCCGAGAACGCGTCGAGCGGACTCGGCCTCGCGCACGCTACCGGCCTGTTCGACATGCCGGCGACGCGGGTCGAGAACGCGTGTGCGACCGGCAGCACGGCGTTCAGGGGCGCCGTCCAGGCGGTCCGGGCGGGCGAGACCGACGTGGCGCTCGTGCTCGGCGTCGAGAAGATGCGCGACTCCGCCGGCGGTCTCATCGAGGGCGCGTCGCTCGAACAGGTGTGGCGCGGCCGCGGTGTCACGATGCCGGCGTTCTTCGGCCTCCGCGCGACCCGGCACATGCACGAGTTCGGGACGACTCGCGAACAGATCGCCGAAGTCAGCGTCAAGAACCACGAGAACGGGTCGAAGTACCCCCACGCCCACTATCGGTTCACGTGCGACGTCGAGGACGTCGTCGAGAGTCCGCAGGTGACGTATCCGTTGAACCTGTACGACTGCTGTCCGGTGACCGACGGCGCTGCGGCGACCATCGTGGTCGACGAGAACGTCGTCGACGAGTACACGGACGACCCGGTATGGGCCGCCGGGAGCGGGCTCGCGACCGACAGCTTCCTCCGGGCGAACGACGAATCGCTCGTCGGGTTCCCGGCGACGACGATGGCCGCAGAACGGGCCTACGAACAGGCTGGCATCACCGCCGACGACATCGACGTCGCGGAGGTCCACGACTGTTTCACCATCACCGAGCTGGTCACGTACGAGGATCTCGGCTTCTGCGAGAAGGGGGACGGCGGTCAGTTCGCGGAGGAGGGCGCGACGGCGCTCGACGGCGAGAAGCCGGTCAACCCGTCCGGCGGCCTGCTCGCGAAGGGTCACCCCATCGGGGCGACCGGGGTCGCGCAGGTGAACGAGATATACGAACAGCTCCGCGGCGAGGCCGGCGCCGTCCAGGTCGAGAACGACCCGGAGTACGGTCTCCAGCACAACATTGGCATCGGCCGGAACGCCACCGGGAGCGTCTCCTGCGTGAACATCCTCAGTCGGGACCGGCCCTCGGCGACTCGATAGTGACGGAACTACCTGCTGCGGACGTGTTCGAGCGTCGCAAGCCGAACGCTCCGACGCGACGGGTCGTCGACCCCGACCGAGCGCGGCCGCGCCGGTCGTCGCCGAGCGCCGACCGAGACCGGCCGAAGGTTGGTTGACAGTACTAATCGAATCACCCGAAACCTATAACGTAGGTAAGGAGTTCGGTTATATACCAACCATTCATAAACCTTTTGAGGGTGTCGACGTTTGCCACAGACGGTACATGAATCTCGTGCAATCCGTCGCGGAGACCGACGACGAACGCGGTGACGCACCGGCGATCGTCTACGAGGGTCGAGAGACGTCGTACGAGACGTTCTGGGACCGAACGGGTCGGTTCGCCGCAGGGCTGAACGAGCGCGGAATCGGCGTCGACGACCGGATCGCCGTCTACCTACCGAACCTCCCGCAGTTCGTCACCGCGTTCCACGGGACGCTCCGCGCCGGCGGCGTCGTCGTTCCGATGAACCCCCAGTACAAGCGCCGCGAACTCCGCCACCTCCTCGGAGACAGCGGCGCGAGGGCGGTCGTCACGCTCCCCGACCTCGTCCAGCACGTCGACGACGTTCGCGAGGAGACCGACGTCGACGTCGTGATCACCGTGGGCGGCGAAACCGGCGACGCCACCTTCGAGGACTTCCTGGCCGACGAGACGGCGCCCGTCGTCGAACGTGCGGACGACGACGTCGCCGTCCAACCCTACACGTCGGGAACAACGGGGACGCCGAAAGGCGTCCGTCTCACTCACCACAACCTCGCGTGGAACGCGAGGGCGGCCACGGACCCCATCCCTGACGGCATCCGACCAGACGACCGCCACCTCGGCGTCCTGCCGCTGTTCCATATCTATGGTATGACGGTGACGATGAACGCCACGCTGTTCGACGGCGCAAGTTACTATCCGATGCCCGAGTGGGACGCCCAGGAGGCCGCTTCGCTCATCCAGAACGAGGAACTGACGCTCATGCACGGCGTTCCCGCGATGTACAACGACCTCGTGAACCAGCCGAACGCCGACGAGTTCGATCTCTCGTCGCTGCGGTTCGCAAACTCCGGCGGCAGTTCGCTTCCCCGCGAGGTCCTTCGGGCGTTCGAAGAACGATTCGACGTCGAACTGTTCGAAGGGTACGGACTCACCGAAACGAGTCCGGTCACACACGCGAACCACGTCGGTGACCGACGACCCGGCAGCATCGGAAAACCGCTCGATGGCGTAGCGGCACGCATCGTCGACGACGAGTTCGTTGAGCGACCGCCGGTGGAGGAGGGACCGGTCGACGAGAAAGAGACGAACCTCGACGAGATAACGGGTGAACTGGTCATCGGGGGGCCGAACGTGATGCAAGGCTACTACGAGCGGCCGGAGGCGAACGCGGACGCGTTCACCGAGGCGGACGGCAAGCGCTGGTTCCACACCGGCGACATCGGGTACTACGACGAGGACGGCTTCTTCTACATCGTCGACCGCAAGAAGCACATGATCAACACCGCCGGCTACAACGTCTACCCGCGCGAGGTCGAGGAGCTTCTCTTCGAACACGACGGGGTGGACGACGCTGCCGTCGCCGGTGTCTCGGACGAGCGCCGGAACGAGACCGTGATGGCGTTCGTCGTTCCCGCGCCGGACGCGGACGTAACAGCGGAGGAGATCCGGGAGTTCTGTCTCGACAACCTCGCAGCATACAAGCATCCCCGTGAAGTTCGATTCGTCGACGAGTTGCCGAGAACGACGACGGGTAAGGTCCAGAAGTTCCGGCTCGAAGATAGAGACTGACGCAGCTATCCTTAACTACGGTGAGGTTTTAGCGAAGATACTAAACATTGGAACCCTAAGTGGCCATTATGAGTTTCCAACTCTCAGATGAACACCGGGCCATCCGGCAGGCGGTTCGCGAGTTCGGCGAGAACGAGATAGAACCCGTCGCGCGCGAATACGACGAGGAGCACAAGTACCCGCACGACCTCGTCGAGAAGGCCGCCGAGTACGACTTCGTCGCTCCGAACATCCCCGTCGAGTACGGCGGCGCGGGGATGGAAACGCTCTCGTCGACGCTCGTCACCGAAGAGCTCTGGCGGGCCGACCCCGGTATCGGGAGCGCCATCGGCAGCCGCGGATTCGGATCGAACATGATCCAGAAGTTCGGCGACGAGTGGATGAAAGAGGAGTGGCTCCCACGAATCGCGAACGGCGAGTCCGCGTGCTGTAGCTGCATCTCGGAGCCGGCTCACGGCTCGAATGTCGCCGGCATCGAGACGGTTGCGGAGACCGACGGCGACGAGTACGTGCTCAACGGCAACAAGATGTGGATCACGAACGGCACCGTCGCGGACGTCGCTGTCGTCATGGCGAAGACCGACCCCGACGCCGAACCGCCACACCGTGGTATCAGCGCCATCCTCGTCCCCACCGAGGCGGACGGGTTCGAGTCCACGAAGATAGACAACAAGCTCGGCATCCACGCCTCCGACCTCGCCGAGATCGTCATCGACGACGTCCGCGTTCCCACGGAGAACATCATCGGCGAGGAGAACGAGGGTTTCTATCAGCTGATGGATTTCTTCGCGTCCGGCCGCGTGAGCGTCGCCGCCCAGGCGGTCGGGACCGCACAGGCGGCGGTCGACGAGTCGGTCGAGTACGCCAACGAACGCGAGCAGGGCGGTCGGCTCATCAAGGACTATCAGGCCATCAGCCACAAAGTCGCCGAGATGGCGACGAACGTCGAGGCCGCCCGGTCGCTCACCTATCGCGCGGCGTCTCAGGTCGAGTCGGGGAACGACGAGATGGCCACCCGGTACGCGAGCATGGCGAAACTCTTCGCGTCCGAACACGCCGTCGACGTCGCGGACGAAGCCATCCAGGTGCACGGCGGCGCTGGATTCGTCACCGACCATCCCGTCGAGCGGTACTACCGCGACGCCCGCATCACGAAGATCTACGAGGGAACGAGCGAAATCCAGAAGAACATCATCGCCGACCGCCTGTTCTAACCATGAATCACGAAGAATGGACGGACGCCCAAGAGCGAGTCGGCGTCACGGTGGACGGTCACGACCTCGAAGTCGCCTACCGGGAGCTAGGTGACCCGAGCGACCCGCCGGTCGTCTTCCTCCACGGCATCCCGACGTGGTCGTATCTCTGGCGGGACGTCGCTGACGCCGTCGCCGAGGACCACCGCGTCGTCGTCCCCGATCTCCTTGGGTACGGGAATTCGTCGAAACGCGACGGCTTCGACCGCTCCATCCGAGCCCAGGAGGAGATGCTGCGCGAACTGGCGGACGCCCTCGACCTCCAGCATCCACTCACCATCGTCGCCCACGACATCGGCGGCGGCGTCGCGCTTCGGTACGCCAGCCACGAACCGGACGCCGTCGACCGACTCGTCCTCTCGAACGTCGTCTGCTACGACTCGTGGCCGGTCGAGTTCATCTCGAACCTTGGTCTTCCGTCGACTGCCGAGGCGGATCGGGCAGAGATCGAGTCGAAGCTCGATTTCGCCTTCGGAGAGGGCCTGCACGGTGACGCGGACGACCACCGCGAGTTCGTCGACGGTATGAAGGCCCCCTGGCTGAGCGAGGACGGGCAGGTGTCGCTCGCGCGGTGTGCCGTCGCGACGAACACGAACCACACCACGGAACTGGAGTACGGCGCCATCACCGCGGACGTTACCTGCCTCTGGGGCACCGACGACGTCCTCCAACCGCTCTCGTACGCCGAGCGCCTCGTCGAGGACGTAGCCGGCGACGGCGAGATCGTCGAACTCGACGACGCCTACCACTGGGTCGTCGAGGATCGGACAGACCGATACTATACAGAATTAAAACAGTGTCTTTCGTAGAGTGCGCCATGACCGCAGAGGAACCCGACTGGGAGTTCAAGGAGCGAGACATCCTCATTCTGCAGGAACTGGCGCGCGACCCGCAGATCTCTTCCCGCAACCTGACGCAAGTTCTCGCAGAGAAGTACGACATCGACGTGTCGCACGTGACCGTCAGCGAATCCATTCGGGAGATGCGCGACGCGGGCGTCTTTCGGGAGGCCATCATCCCGAACGAGGCGTACTTCATCTTCGCGCTGTTCGAGTTCAAGTTCAATCCGGAACATTTCGCGGACGAGTGGCGGGACGCGATGGAGTACATTCGGAACGACGAGAACACGCTCCTGTACTTCCTCTCGGACGGCGAATACCAGTGGAAGTCGGTGATGATGTTCCCGAGCAGAGACGCCGAGTCACAGTGGATTCACGAGTTCTACAAGGAGCACGGGGCCGTCATCGACAACCTCCGGAACTCCGTGGTGACCAACGTGCTGAAGTTCGGCACGAACCCCGAACTGTTCGACAACCTCCCCCAATCGGACTAGTTACCTTCGAACTCGGGGTCGCGGTCCTCACGGAACGCGGCCGTCCCTTCGCGAACGTCTTCGGTCCCCATGAGCAATCCGAAGCCCTGGCTCTCCATCGCCAGTCCGGCGTCGAGCCCCACCTCGCCACCCTCGTTCATGACCGTCTTCGCGACCTTCAGCGCGATGGGCGGCCCGGACACGAGGTCGTCGACGAACTCTGCGACGACGTCATCGAACTCGTCTTCGGGGACACAGCGGTTGATGAGCCCCCACTCTTCGGCGCGCTCGGCGTCGATACGGTTACCGCGGAAGACGAGCTCTTTCGCCCGCGTCTCGCCGAGCATCCTGAGGAGGCGCTGCGTTCCCCCGCCGCCGGGGATGAGCCCCAGTCCAATTTCGGGCGACCCGAACTCGGAGCCTTCGGTAGCGAGGCGGAGGTCGCAGGCGAGCGCAAGTTCGAGTCCCGCCCCCAGACAGAAGCCGTCCACCTTCGCGAGCGTCGGGCGGTCGAACTCGTGCACCGTCTCGAACGCGGGCGTCACGTCCATGAAGTCGGTCGGCGTGGCGTCGGCGAAGCCGCCGATGTCGGCACCAGCACTGAACGCCCGGTCGCCCGCGCCCTCGAAGACCACGCAGCGGACGTCGTCGACGTCCACGTTCGAGAGCAGATGGTCGATCTCGCCGAGGAGGTCCTCTGAGAGCGCGTTCAGTTGTTCGGGACGGTCGAGTTCGACGGTGAGAACGCCGTCGTCGAGGTCGTGGTTGAGGAACTGGTAGTCACGAGTACCGCCTGTATCGTACTCGTAGAACCCCTCACCGGCGTCGCGTCCGGTCGCCCCCGATTCGACGAGCGTAACGAGGTAGTCGGCGGGATCAAACCGGTCGGCACCTGTCTCCTCGTGCAGCGATTCGAGTTTTTCCAACACCGCGTCGAGCCCGATTTTGTCTGCGCGGCGACACGGTCCTTCGGGGAATCCGGCACCGAGACGCATTCCGGTGTCCACCGCGTCGGCGGTGGCGACGTCGTCGCCGATGAGCTTCGCCGCCTCGTTCGCCATCCGCGCCTCCACCTGGAGCGTGTCGAAGTCCTCGCCGTCCTCGGGGTCGTAGTCCGGGCCGTCGCCCTCCTCGTAGTCGTAGTAGCCGCGTCCGGTCTTCCGACCGAGGTCCTCGGCGTCGACTTTCTCCTGGAGAATCGGCGGAATGGGCCGTCCAGCCTCGTTCCGGACGTGATAGCCGACGTCGAGACCGGTCAGGTCGGCGAGTTCGAACGGACCCATCGGATAGCCGCGTCGGTGGACCATCGCGGCGTCCGCCTGCTGGATTGTAGCATTGCCGTTCGAGACCATCCAGGCGGGTTCGTCCATGAACGGGCCGAGAACGGAGTTCACGACGAATCCGTTCACGTCCTTCCGGACGTAGATCGGCGTCTTGTCGATCGCCTCGACGAACTCGTAGGCGGTCTCGGCGGTCGCGTCGGTCGTCTCTTCCCCGTAGATGACCTCGACGAGGTCCATCTTTACAGGCGGGTTGAAGAAGTGCATCCCGACGACTTGATCGGGGCGTTCGGTCGCCTCGGCGATTCGCGTGATGGAGAGCGACGACGTGTTCGACGCGAGCACCGCGTCCTCCGGTGTGAGTTCGTCAAGGTCGCCGAAGATGTCTCGCTTCAGGTCGAGTTGTTCGGGTGCAGCTTCGATGACGAGGTCCGCGTCGGACACTGCGTCCGCGAGGTCGACCGTCGTCTCGATTCGGTCGAGAACCGTCTCGGGCGACTCACCGAGTCGGTCCTTCTCCGCGAGTTTCTGGAGGCTCCACTCGATGCTTTCGTATCCGTCTTCGATGAACTCCTTTTCGACGTCGCGCATCGTGACCGAGTAACCGGCCATGGCGACGACTTCGGTGATACCGTGACCCATGTTTCCCGCGCCGAGCACGGCGACGTTCTCGATGTCGTTTACGTCCATATACTATCCCTTCGGCTCTCCCATCATTAATCCCCACTTTTTACATTACGCTGTTAGGAAATAGCCAAGAGCGGATAGCAGTGAAAAACAATCTGCTGAGTTTCTGAACCAATGGTCATCAGGCATCGGGGTGGCGCCGTACGAACATCGCAGTGTCCATCGAGAGCACGACCGTATCGTCGTCGTTCAGGGTCTCGACGTGCGACTGGACGAGCCCACGGGTTCGGTCGTCCTCCAGCGGACGTTTCCCAGTCACTTCGCTTCGGACTGAGAGGACGTCCCCGGGCCGAACCGGTCGGCGAAACTGTATCTCGTCTACGCCCGGCGAGCCCAGACTCCCAGTCTCCCCGATCACATTGTCCACGAGCATACGCATCGTCATCGCGCAGGTGTGCCACCCGCTCGCGATGAGTCCGTCGTACATCGAGTCCGCAGCGGCCGCCTCGTCCACGTGGAACGGTTGCGGGTCGTACTGGCGCGCGAACTCGATTATCTCCTCCTTCGTGACTTCGTACCGGCCGAACTCCTTGACCAGAGGTTGACTGTTTGGACCGTTTGACAAGCGAAACCCACTGATGGAGACCTCTACTGAAGCTGAGAGAACAGACTCTATCCGATCCGGGATACGAGTGGGGATCGTGCTTCTCTAATTCGGAATTACACAGTTTCCAAAGCGGAAAACACGGTGAAAATGAGAACGCAGTCGCTCACCAGCCAAGCTGAACACGTAAACTGAGTTCAGGTCTAGTCTCCAGGGTCGAACAGGCAGAAGGCGACCAACTCTACAATCTCCCCAGCTCGCAGTGGCGGTTTCTCGCCCAGGTCCACATCAATCTCGTCACGGAGGACGAAGTTAGTCAACCGCCAGACATTGTACATTAGCACTCCGATGGTGAAGTACAGGAACCGGACGCGGTAATCCTTTGACGCAGAGGTCGGTAGGAAGTGTTTCTGGATACTCTTATACTGGTTCTCTATTTCCCAGCGATCACGGTACTGGGCCGTGAGTCCAATAGCTCGCTCAGGCTCCACCTTGTAGTTAGTCGTGAAGATCGCATATTCGTCCCACCCATCCTCGTCCCGTTCTTCGTTCTCAATCGCCGCGTTCTTCGGGACATACATGATGCTCAAGTCATGCGTTTCCCCGTCAACAGTGAGTGACGCATACTCCACCCGCGCATCGATCACAGGGTGCTTCTCGACCTCTTCGATGTTCTCCTTGTCTGCAGTAGCTTGCTTGCGCTTCCCGATGACGTAGAACAGGTCGTGTTTGTTGATCAGGTGCCGGACCTCGTGCGCATCGAATTCCCGGTCAGCGAACACCTTGTTGATGTCTACGTGCCGCTGTGCCTGTTCTAACAGTCGATCCACGATGTCCGCACGCGACGTCCGATGAACCTCAGTCTCGTCCTCCCACGCACGCACGTCACGCACGGGTTCAATCGCCAGAACAATCGGCGTGTTCTCGGCAACGATGGTGAGCGTGGCGAACTTGTACCCTCGTTCATGGCTCTCCTTGAATCCCGACGCCATCACTGGATACTCCTCTTTGAGGTACTCCGTTCGGGTCTTCCCAGAGCTGGTTTTGAATGTGACTGGCTGCTCGCCTGGTTCAGTCTCTTCCTGCTTTTGGAAGGGTGACGGCCAGAAGTTCCACGTCACGATGTCAATTGCAGCGTTGACCGGCTCTCGAATCCCGACTTGTCCGCGGTCATCGTCTGTAATCTCATCCAGAATCCGTTCCACCCCAGTGTGGAAAGCCTGCAGAGTCTCGTCACGAATGCGTTGCCAGTCGGGGATACGGCCAACTTCTACGAATTCGTCGAACGTGAGTTGAGAGTCTGGGTCCGCGATCTTCTTCATCGTGCGATTGTGCGACGACCCGTGCGGGACCTCGTCACGGTCGCTGAGCCGTGCGAACCGGCGTCGGGGCGTGGTTGCAGCGGCGTTTGTCATGTTCAGGTACGCTTGGCGTTCGAGGTAGGCCTCTAATGCGTACTTGGTGTTACTGGCACGGTTAGCGGTGAAGCCGGAGAATCCGAGGTCAGAGGCGCGTTCCACGGCGTCCATGATCTGTTCTTCCTCGATGTCGGTTCCTCGAATGTCGTCAGGATCAAGCGCAGGCTCAGTCGTTGTGTCCGTGCGTACGAGATCGTGGTCAGCACAGATGTTACGAATACGCTTTCCAGCCGTTTTCAGGGTCTTTCGTTCCTGTAGCGAGAACCGCTTCTTTTTCGTGTAGTTGATGAGCTGCTTCGTGGGTGGGCGAGGTAACCCGAATTGAATGTAGATGTAGGCTGCACCTTTTAGACGGCGAGCGGTCTCTGCTTCGTCGAATCCGCGGGCGTGCATGTAGAGAAAGGTTTGGACCATCCCGTTCAGGTCATAGTCTGATTTCTTGGGATGATTGTATCCGGTGAACCAGTCGTCTTCGATATCGAGGTTCGCTATGATTCGGGTGATGTGGTCGTGGATATGGCAAAGGTCCTCAACCTGCTCCTGGATAGAGTCGAGGATGTCCTGCGTCGGAGGGGTTGAGGGTGGTGACGACACGGATGATCAGCCGATTTCTGATACGCGAGAACTGGCTCCGAGTCGGGATATTCTCGCGCGTGTTATTTCCGAAATGCGGGTGAGGGGCGATATACGGGGTAAGTAGCCCGATTCCGCCCTTTGCGTAGTCGCAGGACAGCGGAGTGCATCCAAGACGGAGACTCCGTAAAGCGGAACCTCCGTTTTACGGAAAGATTGGGAAACCGCTTATAAATCGGCCTTCTGAACCTCTCAATAGAAGACGGAGATACCTCATTGAGGAAACTCCGGATACAAGAGATTCCTCAAAGCGTAGACTGCGCTTTGGGAGCTGCCGAAACGACCCACCATGACCGAGCATAACGAAGAACTGCCAGTAGCCGAATTCTTTGAGGAGCCTCAGGCAATCGGTCTCATCGCACTCATCGATAGAGAAAATGGGAACATCAAAAATGAACTCTTTGAGATTGTGGACCTCACCGGTAAACCTCTAAAGAAATTACTCGACAAAGCCATTGAAGCCGATTTGATTGAGGAAACCACGATACAGGCCGGAGACCACCCTCGTTCCGATAGGTATCGATTGACGGAGCGAGGGGAAGCCATCCAATCCCTGTTGCGGGGTGCAGGGTTAGACGATTTGCAACGTGCGTACCTCGACGCGAAAAGCGAGTTACAATCCGCAAGGTCAGACATCCGAGGACTCATCGAGGCGGAGAATCTGCACAAGAAGTATCCTCAGCGAGATTATTGGGTGCAGACTGGGTCAGAGCCACCCGAGATCGACATTGAACAACTACGTGAAGAGGCGAAGCAAGAGAACGAGGATCTGTTTGAGACAAGGATCCCGGGCACGAGAGGCGATTCAGACGTAGAGGTAATCGATGACGAGGATGATGCGCTCGAACCTCAGGAGACGTGGGGTGACCCTTCGGACGAGAAGGGAGACCGAGAGGAATAGTACTCGGTACCCCGGCACAACGTCCCCACCTAATTCACACTCAAGGTTACCAACTCACTTTACGTCCAATTGCTCATGGGGTTCCGGGCCACTGACCGTCACGAGAACACCTGATTCAGCGCAAGTTGGGCAGAAAGGGAGATCATCCGTGTTGCCATCCCATTCAACCGTATCCCAGGCGTATGACTCGCTACACCGCGAACAGCTCCAATCATAGGCTCCGTACTCGTCTACAAGTTCGGGGTACTGATGTGCCAGTGCGGGTGTGAGACGCGCGTCACGCCCGTCGTGTGCCTCTAAGTAGTCCACCAAGTTCTGCCGGTCGTATCCAGTGAAGGCTGGAAGTAGGCCATCATAGCCGATGTCAGCGTATGGGGAGTCGCCCTGCCCACAACGGTGCTTGAACGAACAGTAGTTACACTCCCAGTCACGCTCCGGAGTGGCTGGAGGGAGTTCACCGCTCCGTTCAAACACCGTCTGTTCTCGCATCCAGTCAACAACGCGTTCCCAGAATCCTGCGTCGAACTCTATGTGAAAGGCTTCGATGTTCAGCGTCTTCCGGCTCCCGTACACGATCATCCCGTCAGTGACTGAGTGGTCATACTCTCTGTCGAGGGCAAATAGGTAAGCGTGCAACTGTGCACGGTGATGTGGCTTCGGTTTCGATAGATGATCAAGAGAAGTCGTGGTCTTGATTTCCGTTACGAGCAACGGCTCTGCATCGGGAGTCACGATTGCTGGATCGGTTGACCCGCGCACACGCAGTTCTGTTCCATCCACAACGATCTCGGCGTCGATCCACAGTGAATTTGTCACGTACGTGTTCTGTGTAGTGATGTCCTGGAGGAATGGGACGATGACCTGTTCCTCGAATTCTGTTCCGATCCAGAACAAGCCTTCAGGCGGCGTGCCTTCTCGGGGTGCGTTCTGTCGCGCGTAGCTGGCCTTCCGGTGGCACTGAAGGAGTTTACTCGGCGAATGCCGGTCCGGGTCTTTCGGCGGTGAGGGGCCGTTGAAATACGCCTGTCCCTCCAAGATGTTGGTCTGGAATTGCTGTTCACTGTACCACTCGGTGAACTCCCGATTCGAAATCCGGTCCAAGACCGCCTGTGGGACATCGAAGTCCGTCTCTCCCGAGACGAGAGTGTCCTCGACAGGAGTTTCTGTAGGTGGGTCGCTCATCACACTGGCTGGGACGCCGTGGGGGACAATAGGGAGCCGCGTGTGATTTCCGAATCATTCATTGCACCGGGATCGGGACTGCATCTGCGCCCGCCGATTCATCCCTGTAGCCGGTAAATTCGGGCCTTTGTGTGGCCTTCTGCGACGATCAGGTTGTAGTGCTCTAATTTGGAAAGGTAGTTCCGAACCATACGCTTGGTTTTCGGGTCATCAGCCTTCTCGCAATACAGGGAGTAGAGTTTCTGCGGCTCGATTTCACGGTGTTCCGTGATGATATCATACAAAGTCTTCTGGTGAGCAGTGAGGCGGTCAACGGTCTTCTGTTTGATTTCTGATTTCGCTTCCGGAGTCACCTTCCGAATAATCTCGGGCGTAATACCGTCTACAGGAGCTCCTCTCGCTTTCCGTGCTGCTCGGCGCAGAATCCCGATAGCGACTCGGGCGTCTCCACCCGCATTCGCAGCAATCAATTCTAACCCAGCTGTATCGATGACGTCATCTGTGAGACCCCATCGGACGCGGTCGCGGAGGATAGCGATAAGCTCCTCCTCGTGGTAAGACCCAAAGTGAATCCGTTCACAGTCGGTGAGGCGGCTGTTCAACCGCTCATCCATCGAGGTGAACAGGCCTTCTTCGTTGTTAGCGATGAGAATCATCGTAAGATGCGGAATTCGGTAGAGATCGTACAGGAGCGACTTGTCTTCCAGTTGGTCTACCTCATCCAGAATCACGACATACGGCGTATCGCCGGCGTCGCGGAGTCGTTCGAGCAGGACATCCTTCGGTGTTGATTGGCGGTGAATGTCCACAGTTTGGCTGACACCGTCGAGCAGTCGGTAGAGCGCTTTGAAGCGACTATGGTCTTCCCAGCAGTTCACATACTGGTAATTCAGGGAAACGACCGCTTCGCGGAGTTGTTCGACGAGGAACTTGGCGATACAGGTCTTCCCAACACCGGACGGCCCATGTAACAGAGCGGGATCTGCTCTGTTTCCGTCCGTGATTGGGTCGAGGACGCTGGACAGGTAGTTCACTTCTGCATCTCGGTGCTGCACCTCACGTGGGATGAACTCCGGTTGGAGGACCCGTGCATCCGTGATCATAGTTCGGCTGTCGACACCGGAGTCAAGGGAAATAAATGGAAGCGTGTGATTTCCGAATTTCCGGAACGTTGGGTCACACTGAGTGACGAGGAAACCGACTGTTGATTCTGCTAACGTTTAAGTGCCATAGTTGAATACTACGAGTTAACCAATGGGACACTCAGTGGTAAATGATTTACCACCTCGCTCAAATGGTGAGCTATGCCGAGTATCAAGATCCATGATTGGACGAAAGACCAACTTGACGAAATCAAGGAGGAAGAAGAGCACTCCTCCTATGATTCAGTCATCAAATCCCTCCTCAAAGAGCGTGAATAGCAAATGAGCCAGAAGCAAACCCTCCCAGCAATCTTCGAGTCCTGCACGCCCCGACAGGACGTTCTCACCGGAGAACTCGCCGAAGACCAATTCGCAGCAAGCCTCGCAGATGTCGCTCACAGTAGCGACGCACCTGAGGTCTACGCTGACCCACATCTCTTCTTCGAGAAGACCTACCCAACCAGTGGTCTCCAAGAACTCCTCACCCGACTCTCTACTCGCTTCGTCGGCGCACACAATAATGAGTACACAGGTACGAACGGCATCCTTCGCCTCGACACCAGCTTCGGGGGCGGTAAAACTCACAACCAAATCGCTGCCTTCCACCTAGCTGAGTCTCCGAGCGCTGTCCCTGACCTTTCTGAATTTATCGAAGATCAGGAAGTGGCAGATGAGTACACCGACGCTGCAGCTCTCGGACTTGACGTCAATACCGCCGTCTTCGTCGGAACTCACGTCGATGCTGAAGACGCCCGTTCAAACTACGACGATCCTGACGCGCCCGCGACGAAGACGATGTGGGGAGAAATGGCCTACCAACTCTTCGGGCGGGAAGGCTACGAGTTCCTCCGCGAAAACGACGAAAACCGCACGCCACCAGGAACCACCAAACTCGAACGACTCTTTGAGCGGAACGACAACCCCTCGCTCATCCTCATCGACGAGATCGCCGCCTACCTCGAACAGGCCGCTGCTGTCGAAATCGGCGATTCAACGCTCGCAAAACAGACAAATACCTTCCTGATGTCGCTGCTATCCGCGACACAGAACAACGACAAAGTCACCGTTGTCCTCAGCATCGCGGATACTGCCTTCGCTGACCAAGCCGAAGACGTCCGCGGTCTAGTCTCTGAGACCATCTCAGAATTCAACAGTATCAGCGACCGCGTCGAAGGCTCCATCACGCCGACTGAAGACAACGAGATTGCTGCTGTTCTTCGACACCGTCTGTTCGAGAGTGTATCCGCAGATGGGCGCGACGCCACTGTGGACTCCTACGCCTCGTTCTACACAGGCGACCGAGACTCCTTCCCCGATCACGCGTCAAACCCAGAGCACCGAGACCGACTCGAAGACAGTTACCCGATTCACCCCACGGTCATCGATACGCTTACCGAGGAACTCGACTCACTGCCATCCTTCCAGCGCACTCGGGGGGCGCTCAAGCTCCTCTCCCGTGCAGTGTACCGGCTCTGGCAGCACCAGAGCGACAATCAGGACCGCCACTTCGTTCGGCTGTTCGACCTGCACCCCTCTGATGGGGACGTCCGTTCAACGCTCCTCCGACTATTCTCATCGGTGGATATGGACTTCGAGGCCGCCATCAAAGCCGACATCTACTCCGAAGACGGGACTGCGAACGCAGAAGAGGAGGATCGAAACTGGGTCAAGAACAACCATCCGCCGCTCGGTACGCACCTCACGACGACAATCCTCTGGAAAAGCATCGTCAAAGGTGCAGACGGACGCGGAACCACGCGCCGCCCGTTACGATATGCTGTCGCAAACCCCGAGGTTGAACTGGCGCACTACGATGACGCGCTTAACAACCTTCTCGGTGAGGGACGACGGTCTGCGTGTTTCTTCCTTCACGGAGATAATGGGGAGAAAATCCAGTTCAAGTCGGAGCCGAATCTGACGAAGCTCATTGACTCCGTTGTCGAACAGCTCCAAGACGGCCTCGCCCGGCGACACCTCGAAGAAGCCCTAGACGAAGCACTCGGCCAGGGCAGCCTCAACGTAATCGTCGGCCCAGAAGAGCCCCACGAAATCCCGGACAAGGCTGACGAAGCACATCTGTGCGTGATGGACTTCGATACAGTCACCATCACCGATTACGAGACCGTCCCGGACACCATCCAATCGCTGTTCAAGAACACGGCATCGTCGAGTGGTGGACAGAAGACACCGCGAGTGTACAAGAACAACGTTGTCTTCCTTGCGGCAAGCGCGAACGACGTCACCGACGCAAAACGGACGGCTGAACGCGTCGCCGCCATCAAACACATCCAGACCAACCTCGGCGATCAGTACGAGCTCAACACGGAGCAACAAGATAAGCTCGGTGAACGTCTCGATAGCGCGAAAGGCACGCTTGATCAGGACATCAAGAAGGCGTACACACACCTGTACTTCCCCACCAATGATGGGCTTGCTCACCGGAACGTCACGACCGATAGCACCATCCACCAGAGTGTTATCGAAAAGCTCGACGAAGCCGGTGCGATCATCCCCGAGGGAGAGGGCGCGTACGGTGTCGATTGGTTCGAAGCGACGATCTGGAACGTCGGTGCGACGTCGATGACCACGCGGGCCGTCGAAGAGCAGTTCGGGAAGCGCCAAGACGCTGAGATCCTCTTGTCGCCTATCCCCCTCCGGAAGACGATTGCTCGCCTCGTTAACGAGGAGAGTTACGCGTACTGGGATGATGAACAGAACACCGGATACTACACCGACGGGGCATCGATCACGTCGGATGAACACGATCTCAGTGATGCGCAGAATCTCCATACGAGGGTGAGCTACCAAGACCTGAAACTCTCACAGTCGCACACGCTCTACAAGTCGATTGACGATCTGGTTGCAGATGTCGGCAGTGAAATCGAGTGGGAAGAACCAGAAGATGACGAAGGGACAGACGATGGAACCACGGGCGACGATGAGGGTACAAGCGGCGGCGACGGAAGTGGTTCGAGCGACGACGATGATGAGCCTGAACTGTTCAGCAAGCTCATCGAAGTCCGTACTTCTGAACCCGCGCACGTCTCGCGTGCGCTTCAGGAGATGCGCGCTGACATCGCCGATCAACTCACCAACGCCCGTGAGGAATACAACGGCCACCCAGACGAGCTAACGCCGATAGTTGAGGGCGTGTGGATTCATCTCGATGGTGCTGACGCGTGGAAGGGAGCGTGGTTCACCGCGAATAAACTCAGTAACTCCGAGACCTTCGCGGATGCCACCACGATGGACTTCGATTACGAGGCCAACGACGGTGCTAACTCGAAATCCGAGTTCGAAGTTGACTTCGAAGGAAGTCCCAGTGTTTTCGCTAACCATCTCCGGTTCAATATGGAGCCAGAGGACCTCTCGAACCCAGATGGGGGGCGGACTGCTGAAGCTGAGTTCGCTATCGAATTTGCCGAAGGAGCTGACAGGCTCTACGGAGACACATTCGACTCCCTTGACGAACTCCTCGCAGTAGACAACGCGTTCACTGTCACGATGCACACCCAGATTCGAGTGGTCGAGTCCAGCGAGGTGACGCAGTAATGAGTCACGGATTGGCTGAGGGTAACTCGTTCGCCTTCACCACTGGCGCTCATGGAAATCGCCCTACGTTTGTGCTCACCCGCGAACGGGTTGGTGACCAACACGAAATCACGCTGTACGAGCTCGTTCAGCAAGAGATAGCTACCGCACGACAGGAGCGGTTTGATCGGGCACACAAGTCGGTGAACGTCTCGGTATGCGAAATCGAGGAAGCAGTTGTCGGAGAACAGTCTCCATCTGAACTACCCGGAACAGACGACACACCATACGATTGGGAGGACTGGTGTGCGATTCGTATTGCTACTCTTCAGGGTGACGCATTTAACGAGGCATGTTACCTCATCGAATCCACCCTCCGAGAAATCAGTCTTGACCCCGAAATCGTCTGTACCGGCAGCCCAGCGAGCGTCAGTCTACCCGAGGCTGCTGGTGTTCGACTTTCGATTGCATTCCGCGCAATGAAGCCGATGCGCCGACGGGACCGACTCCGAGAGGTTGCGAAAGGCATTGACCAGATGAGCCTTGGTGAATGCTACTATTGGCACGCAAAAGCCCGTTCACCGACTTCACCGAGTGGCACCAAGGCTCTCCGCGTACTGCTCGCAGATCACGTCTAACCACATCACAACCATGAGCGACTCTCAGACCACATCCGAGGACGATTCAGACGAACCGTACACTCCGCTCGCAATTGAAGGGGAACTCCCGCTGAAAGCGGTCGGGATTGAGAACCTGAAGGAAGCGAACCCGAAACACATGCCGCCCCACCGGTATATTCACCCGTGGTTCGCCCGCCGTCCCACTCCAGCTGCTCGCCTCGCTGTCCTTGGCTCCATCATGGAGGAAGGGACAAGTGCTGATGAATTGCTGTCGCTAATGCAGATTGGGCCGGAAGATCTCAAGGAAAACATCAGTGAGTACGTCCAAGAGCGCAAGACTACTGAAGGCGAGCGCGACGGAACATTAGGTGATTGGTACGGCTACCCACGCCCCTTCACGCAGTCTCCGAACGATGAAGAACTGCAACAGTTACACGACTCACTTCGTGATACTTGGGATGGAGAACTCCCTAAGGTTCTTGACGCGACCGCTGGCGGTGGCGTAATTCCGTTTGAGTCGATTCGATACGGTCTGCCAACTATCGCAAACGAACTGAACCCGGTCCCTTCGGTGATTCTGAAGGTGATGTTGGAGTATGCACCGGAGGTCGGGTCGCTCGAAGAGGACCTGTACAAGTGGCGTGACCGCATCCAGGAGAAAGCAAGTAAGGAACTTGACGACCTGTACCCAACGAAGCGCGACGGGCGTGAGATATTGGCGTCGGCATGTACGTACCACATTCAGTGTGAGTCTTGCGCCGGGACAGTTCCGTTAGTCCCGAAGTGGTGGTTACACAAGCGTGGTGCGGGTGAAGGTACAGCAGTCAAACCGCACTACGAGGACGGTGAGGTCTCCTATGAGTGTGTTGAAATTACAAAGGAATCCAATTCAGACTTCGACCCCTCGGATGGGCCAGTGTCGCGCTCAGACGTTGAGTGTCCGCATTGCGGTGTAATTACTGAGTACGAGGAGACTCGGGAGCTTTTGAAGAATGGCGAGTTCGAGTACCAGATTTATGGTGTCAAGTACGATGATCCACGCGGTGGTTCAGGCTACCGTGCCGGGGATGAGATTGACCAACAAGCTCTCAAGCGCGCTGAAGAACTAATTGAATCCGACTTCGATCTGCTAACGTTCCTCCCTGAGAAAGTCGAAGTTAGTAGCCGGATCACCGACCCAGCAACCTATGGGATGGAAGAATGGCGAGATGTCTTCAGCCCCCGTCAGCTTGTTTCGCACTACGAGTACTGCCAAGCGTTCCATGAGATTGCTGACGAAATCCGCAAGGAACACGATGATCAAACATCTGAGGCAGTCCTGACCATCCTCACCATCGCTGCGAGCAAAATGGTTGATCGGAATTCCCGGCTGTCATCTTGGGATACCGGAAAGGGGTATCCGAATCCGATATTTGTGGGAAGTAACTTCTCATTCTGCCGCATCTTCTGCGACAACAACCTTGCTGCAGATACGATGGGGTACAAAGATCTGTCTCGAAAGGTTATTGATTCCTATGAGAAACTGGCGGAGATGACTACTGGACGAGATGCTGCAGATGTTCATTGTGGAGACGCTGCAGACCTTTCTACTACAATTGGGACCAACGAAGTCCAAGCTGCTGTCGTTGATCCGCCATACTATGATAGTATCATGTATGCGCAGTTGTCAGACATCTTCTACACCGTTCAAAAATCCTATTTGGAGGACATCCACCCAGACCTATTCGCGTCTGAGCTTACGAACAAATCTGACGAAGCCGTAGCGAACGTCTCCCGGTTCGAGGGGTTAGAAGGAGAGAAGTCGAAGAAAGAACTCGCCAAGCAAGACTACGAGGAGAAGATGTCATCCATCTTCTCGGAATTGTATGAAACGATTGAGCCGGGCGGGGTCTTGACGATTATGTTCACCCACAAGGAGACAGACGCATGGGACACGCTCTCGACATCTCTAATTGAATCGGGCTTCACCATCACTGCGACTCACCCGATCACCAGTGAAATGCCGTCGAGAGCAGGGAAGCGAGAAACTCAGAGTGCAGACAGTACAATCCTTCTCACTGGGCGAAAACCCGAAAATGAGCGGGAACGAACAGGTGGTGCGACATTGTGGGAAGACGTGAAGGAGGAGACACGTGATGCCGCCAAAGAGGCCGCACGTGAACTTCTTGACTCTGGTTTGAGTCTCACTAAGACGGACACCATCATCGCAGCATTCGGTCCAACCCTACGCGTGTTCGCTGACAATTACCCCGTCGTAGACAAGAAGGGTAATGAGGTCCCACCACGAGATGCCCTCACCGCTGCCCGAGATGCCGTCGCCGAAGTTCTCTCCGAACGTTACTTGGAGACCAAAGGCTTCGACGACCTTGACGGCCTCACGCGCTGGTACGTTCTCTCGTGGCTCATCTACGATTCCGACACCATGCCGTACGATGAGGCCCGACAACTTGGAATCGGTGTCGGTGTCGATATTGACGATGTAAAACGCGACACTAAGATCTGGGGCAAAAGTAGTGGTGATGTTCAACTTAAGACGCACGATAGTCGCGTTCAGGACGTCGTTCGCCTCGAAAACGGAGAGGATGTCTCTAGCCGCAAATACCCGGTAAATCCTACCAACGAGCGCTTCAGTCACGGTATCGATGCTATCCACTCCGCAATCCATGTCTACGAGACCAAGGGCCCGGAATCCGCCTGGGACTGGCTGTCTGACCGTGGAATGACAAACGACGAACGGTTCCGAACCACGGTCACAGCACTTCTGGAGGTCCTCCCACCAGAACACGAAACTGCACAAACGCTCCGTGACATGCTCTCCGGCCGAACCGGCGAGTACCTCGATATCGACACCAGTAGCATCAACTTCAACGTGGATACTTCCGGTGAATCCGAGGACGGGCGGTATCAGTCGGATGCCTCTGAGTGGACATGACACTAAAGGACGTCTCGTGGGAGCCGGTGTACGAGAGCGAGTTCCAGAGCAACCGGACTCTCATGAGGACGTTCTACCGCCCATTCCTGGAAGAAGTCATCCGATACGACAGACTCGCTGGATACCTCAGTCTACGGAGTCTCGCACACGCGCTTGAAGGCGTTGACTCTCTCCTTGAGACTAGTGGGACAGTCCGTGTAATCGCTGGGGCTGACCTGCAAAAACGGGAGAAAGGAGCGATGTTCCCCGATGCTGACGAACCTCTGGAACCGTGGGTCGAGTCCCAACTCACCATTATCGCTACGCTCCTCGACCGCGGCGATCTCAAAATCAAGGTCGGTGATCCGAAAGGCGGTGACGGTCTCTTCCACCCAAAACTCGGTATCGGCGTAGACCAAGACGGCAACAAACTCAGCTTCGAGGGGAGTGTCAATGAGACGCTCAGCGCGTGGCAGTACAACTACGAGCGTTTCAAAGTCCATCGTTCCTGGAATCGCGGTGAAGCAAAATACGTTGAAGAGGACGTCTCAACGTTCAATGCTCTCTGGAATGGCTTCCACCCGTCTGTTGAGGTCTATGAACTCGACGAAGCCGCGCGACAGAACCTCATCGAATGGAAAGACACCGACGAATCCCTCGACAAACACGTCGAACGCGTCCGAAACCACGAGCCACACACGATCATCCCGGAGGACGACACGGCTGCTGCCGTTTCACTAGCTGGGCGTACTCCTGGTGGAATACATCTTGCCGAGGAAATCAGCACCGTCACTCCTTGGCCACACCAACGCACTATCTCAGATACCGCGGTCAGCATCTACCCGAACAATCTGCTGTTCTGTGATGAGGTTGGACTCGGCAAAACCATCGAAGCTGGCCTTACCCTCTCTCGACTTGTACAAACCGGTGCTGTCGAGAATGCGCTGTTTTTAGTTCCTGCTGGGCTCGTTCAACAGTGGCAGAACGAGCTCCTTGACCGGTTTAATATCCACGCGTACTACCACGAGCGCTCCTACAACGGCGACTACATGGTCGGTCCCCTCGGCGATTCGCAGGATGACCGTATTCCAACTTCAGGAAGCATCGATGCCGACTCATGGGAGGGAACACCGATTGGATCGTTCGTGACGAGTCGGGACGAACCGACGGTTGTAATTGAGTCATGGCATACTGCACGCCGGGAGAACAACCAAACTCACGTCGCCCCGGTTGTCAACGAAGACGTGTGGGATCTCACCGTCGTGGACGAAGCTCACAGCGCACGAGAGACCACGAAACTCTACGACCTTCTCGGGCAAGTTGAGGACGTCTCGCAGTGTCTGTACGCCCTGACTGCGACACCAATGCAGCTCAATATTGGTGAGCTCTATGACCTACTCCGTCTCTGCGATCTCCCCACGGGCTGGAATGACAAAGACCGATTCGTTGAATTCTTTGAAACCCGCCGTGCTCTCGACAGCGCCCTTACTACGGTCAGCACGAACTATCAAACCGTTTCCGACGGTCAACAGCAAGTCCTTCAGCAGTTCCAGAAAGAACTCGATCTTGAGGAAGATGAGGGCCGCCCGCGAATCAAGCGATTCGGTCAACTCATCCATGAACACCTCACGTCGAACCCTGGTTACGACGACAAAGCATCCAGACTCGTTGAGGAGACGGACACAGAGTCGATTCAGCAGCGCAAAGCACTGGAGAAACTCGTTGGGGTCCGAGAAACATCGTCGCGGTTCGACGATCCTCGTTCCCTGATGTTCGACTGCGGCCCTACGGAGTGGCAAGCACTCGTGGATGCCTCACAGTGGGCCACGCCAGTCCAGTCACGAATCTTCCGGAATACACGCGCAGTTCTGAAGAAGTGCCAAGAACTTGGATTGCTCACGGATACGGTTCCGACACGCGACGTCGAAACCAAGCGTATCAATCTCGGTGAGGCGGAACCACTCTACGACCAGGTTGAGCAGTACATCGACCAGACGTACAAGCAGTCACAGAAGGTCCTGACCGGGAAGGAAAAGCTCGCGTTAGGGTTCGTGATGACAACCTACCGGCAGCGCCTCACAAGCAGCCTTCACGCAATCAGACAGAGTCTGGAGCGCCGTATGGAGAAACTTGATGAGAAAGTCGAGGACATAACCGAAGAGGTCTCCGAACTCAGTGAAGACACGGGGGTCACTGAAGCCACTATTGACGAAGCCGTTGGACAAGCGTCTCTGGATGCGTACCAGCCAACTAGCCGTGGTGCGGCAGACGTGATTCAGGCCGAGCGTGCAGCCCTACAAGAGTTTGTAGACGATCTCAAACAGGCGCACACCGACCCGAAAGTTGCCCAGCTCCGTCGAGACATTCGCTCACTACGGCAGAACGCGCGCGACAACATCATCATCTTCACCCAGTACCACGATACACTCGAACACATCCGAGAAACCCTCACCGACACTCATCCAAACGTCGGCACTTACAGCGGTGGGGGCGGGAAGCAATACGACGAAACCACTGGAGACTGGGTGGATGTTGGAAAAGAAGCGATTAAGCGGGATTTCACCGACGGAGAAACGAATATCCTCATCTGCACGGACAGTGCGAGTGAGGGTCTGAACCTCCAGACAGCAGACGCTCTGATTAACTTCGATCTGCCTTGGAACCCAATGCGCGTCGAACAGCGTATCGGACGGATCGACCGGATTGGGCAGAAAAACGAGGTTGTGAAGATCATCAACTACGCCTACAAGGACAGTATCGACGGCGACATCTACGAAGAACTTGAAGGGCGTCTCCAACTGTTCGAGAACGTGGTCGGGCCAATGCGTCCAGTGCTGAACAGCATCGAGAAGGACATCAAAGATGCTGTTATGGGTAGTTCCGACGAACAAGATACGGAAGTAGCTACCCAACAGGTGATTGAGGAGGCGGATGAGCGGGCAAAACAGGCGCAAGAGAAGGCCGAGGAAACTGGACTCAAAAGTGAGTCCGGGCAGGCGGCAACCCGTGAGGAAATCATCGAAAGTTCCGGACTTGATGGGTGGGAGCCGTATTGTTTCCCAGCGTTCGAAGATATTGGGACGGGCGACCGTGAGTACGACCCGTTGGTGAGTCTAGAGACGATTGAGACGTTGTTAACCCAGAGTGAACGTATCGAAGAGTCTGGATGGTCGTTCACCTCGCTCCGGAATCACGACCGTGCTGACGATTTCGACGACGTCGTGGATGATGCCTATGTAGTTGAAGTGCCGGAGGAGAGTGGGGTAGCAGTCCCTGGTTCACTTGGTGAAACTGCCCAAGGAGAGCTCGGTGGTGGAGCAGGTGTAGTGGTGACCTTCTCACCGGAGGTTGCAGAGTCATATCCCTCGATCAGGCTTTTGCTTCCTGGGGATCCGTTGTTTGACGTGCTGATTGGCGAGGCGACTCCTGATGAGGTAGAGAGTCTGGAGCTTATTTGTGGGAATGTCGGGAGTAGTGGTTCGGCAGTAACGCAGGAGCGGCGTATTGAGGATGCTATGCAGGCAGGTGTTGTCCAACCTGCTGTGGAAAATGACGAGGAGCGGAAGTTGCTGGGTGGCGGTGATTCACTTCCTCAGTCAGAGGACGCTGAGCAGACAGTCTTGGAGTGGCTGTCTCATTTCCCAAGTACCACAAAGTGACGTAGTCCTGTAGATTGGGTCACTCTTGAAGTTCTTCAACACGATCTTCAAGTGCATCCACTCTATGAATGAGGTCATCTACTAGGTGATCTTCAATCTGGAGTGCGGCAACGCGTTTCGCCAACTCAGCGATCTCCACTGGCATCGATAGGTCCGCTCGATGCTTCTCCACGAAGTCCTCCCCACTCTCTGTTAGCACGAATGAAAGAATAACGTTGTCAGACCTGTCTCCCAACGTCTGCTGGGTGGTTCTTTCTGTGTCGATCAGTCGAGCAGCATTCCCTCCAAGCTGACTTTTAATCCGGGAATGGACTGCGTGTTCGTTCGTAGCTCCGACTGGCTCAACAACGTCTTCCGGTTCCGCTTTCCCGTGCAGGTACACGTACACGAGGAGACGTTGCGAGAGCTCATCGATCTGGTAGACTTCACCTTCGCTTCTCTCGTAGTAGATGGGTGGCATACTGGCTCTACTGGGGATTATTCACCAGCTTCCGATAAACCCTCACAACGACGGAGATCCAAGGAACAGATTACAGAGTTATTTACCGATTCGGCGGTTCTAATCTACCACCACATGACGCTTAGCAGTAATTTAGATGTGAGCAAGCACGACACGATGTTTGAATGGGTTTCCGAAGTAGCAGACGAAACCAGTGTGGATGAGGAAACCATCTGGAACATCGCTGAGAAGCTCCTGTTGGAACCAGAGTCGATGGATGAGATGAAGACGGAAGTGAGATTGAAGGTCCTCTATGAACTCCATCTCAACCGTTGGACTGACACTGATGACAACCCGCCGGCGACCTGGGTGAAGGTCAACTTCTCATCGGAAGATGAAGTACAGCAACTCACGTTCTCATTTGGGATGTTCGAGCTCCACTTACCTGACGGTGAAGACCAAATGGAGACGATGAAGAGAATCACACGAGAAGAGGGAATCGAAGTTGAGCACATCGATTCAAACCATATTGTCACACGGAATGTGGACTGTGACCCGGTGTGGGCAGTCCGAATAACAAAGCGAATTCTTGAAGAGGTATATGGAATCTCGGTTAGTGAAGTGACAGAGGCTGAAGAAGAAGTCACATGGTCCGATAATCTAACGTGGGAAGACGTGGCGGAGTACCGCTAACAGGTTCTTCCGCAGCTATCCATAAAGTACGTGTAATCAGCTTCAGCTCAGATCGTCTTTCCAAACCGCGATCAACCCCAGCCGCCCCCAGATCGTTGTTCTCTGCAGAGATTGCAGATTTGGCTATCCTCTCCCCCTCACCAGACACATAAGCAAACTGTTGGTTTGACCAGGGACAAACAGCCAACCTCTGTTGACGGCACCGACCGTGAAATCAGCGTACTGGCTCATAGCGGCTCCTCGCCGTCGATGATTCGAATCGCGCGGTCCGCGAGCGCCGGCACGCGCTCTGCCATGAGTGGGTACATGGGGTCGTCGCTGTTCCCCTCCAGGTAGCGACGATAAAACATCTCGCCGAGCGCCGCGAGCTTGTACACTGCGAGCGTGCGGTAGAACCGCTCGTGTTCGAATTCGGTATCCGTCCGTTCCTCGTAGCGCTCGACGAGTTCCCGCCGAGTTGGATACCCCTCGCGCTGCATGAACGTCGCCTCGAGTTCCGGAACGGACGGCTCGGGGTCCTTCGCGTCCCGCCAGTAGGAGAGCAGCCATCCAAGGTCGGCCCGGGGGTCGCCGAGCGTCGCCATCTCCCAGTCGAAGACGCCGACTAGTTCCGGTGGCGCCCCGGGCGCGAACATCACGTTATCGAGCTTGTAGTCACCGTGGACGAGCGTCTGCGGATGCGACGAGGGGACCGACTCTTGGAGCCACTCGCTGACTCGATGGAGCTCCGGTACTGCGCGGTCGTCCTCAGTTCGCTCGAACGCCCATTCGAGTTGCTGTCGCCATCGGTCCACCTGACGCTCCGTGTATCCGTCCGGGCGACCGAAGTCGTCGAGGCCGACTGTCTCGTAGTCGACTTCATGGATGCGTGCGAGCGTATCGACGAGTTCCTCGCCGATTCGCTGACGATGCTCCTGCGACGCAAACCGTTCGCGTTCCGCCTCGCGGAGGACGTCGCCGTCGACCAATTCCATCACGTAGAAGTCGCTGCCGATGATGGCCTCGTCGTCGCAGGCGACGACCGTCTCGGGGACCGGTACGTCGGTCCGCTGGAGAGCGTCCATCACGCGGAACTCCCGGAGGACATCGTGGGCGGTGTCGGCCGTCTCGCCGGGTGGTGGTCGGCGAACGACCACTGTTCGGTCTCCCCACTCGACGAACAACGTCTCGTTGGAGTGGCCGGCAGTGTGACGTTCGACGTCGTACGTGTTTGCTGGTCCGAGTTCGTCCGTGAGAAACGCTTCGAGAGCATCCATGTCGACGAGTCGACGGAAGTACTCGTCTCGACCTGTCTCCGGCATACTCTCCCCTTCGAGTTCATTGTACGAATATGTATGGATTGTGTTTAACGATAGTGTCGAGCCTACGCTAGTCTTTTTACAATGTAGGATCGATGTGTGGTATGGAGTATGACGACTCCGACCGGGCGCAAACGTTCGCCGCACGGACGCGCGAGTTCATCGACGACGTCGTGATTCCCGTCGAACGTGAAATGCTCGGCGATGGACCGGTCGACGACGACACGATTCGGGAGTTGCGAGACGCTGCACGCGAGGCCGGCGTCTACGCTCCGCATCTCCCGGAGGAGTACGGCGGCCAGGGGCTCAGTTACCGAGACATGCTTCCGGTGTTCGAAGCGGCCGGACGGAGCCTCCTCGGTCCACCGGCAGTTCGCGTCGACGCGCCCGACGAGGGCAACATGCATACGCTCGAACTCTTCGGGACCGACGAGCAGCAGGAAACGTGGCTCCGCCCACTCGTCGCCGGCGAGGCGCGGTCTGCGTTCTCGATGACGGAGCCGGCCCCGGGAGCGGGGTCAGATCCCAAGATGATTCGGACGACGGCCGAACGCGATGGCGACGAATGGGTCATCGATGGTCACAAGTGGTGGACGACGCAGGGGAGCGAAGCGGACGTACTCATCGTGATGGCGCGAACGGACCCCGACGCACATCCCTACGAGGGCTGTTCACTCTTCCTCGTCCCCGCAGACGCCTCGGGCGTCGAAGTCGTCCGAGACGTCCCCCACGTCGGCGGGGCCCTGACCGGTATCGGGCACGCCGAAATCAAATACAAGAACGTCCGCGTTCCCGAAGACGCACTTCTCGGACAGCTCAACGAAGGCTTCACGCACGCACAACAACGACTCGGGCCGGCCCGTCTCACCCACTGCATGCGATACTCCGGGATGGCCGAGCGTGCCCTCGATATCGCCAAGGCCTACGTGAGCGAACGCGAGGCGTTCGGAACGCCACTTGCCGAGAAGCAGTCGCTCCGCTTCACGGTCGCCGAAGCCGAGACGCGACTCCACGCAGCCCGGACGATGGTACGCCACGCCGCACACGAGATAGAGACCGGTGGTGAGGCTCGCATCCCCGTTTCCATGGCGAAGGTGTTCACTGCGAACGTCGTCCAGGAGATCATTGACGACTGTCTCCAGCTCTGTGGTGGAAGTGGTATCAGCAAAGACCTCCCCATCGCCGATTTCTACGAGAACGTCCGCCAGTTCCGCATCGTCGACGGTGCCGACGAGGTCCACAAGCGAACTATCGCCCGCGATGCCTTCGACGATATCGATTCGAGTGAGATTGATACCCTTCCGAACTATGAGCGGTGATGGACGTGACAGAACAAGGGGTTTCGGAGTGTTCTCCCTCGAGAATACAGATATCTGTCGTGATTTGTCGGTGGTGAAAAGAAGCGGATACGAGCAGTCGAAGACGACTGTCGCGTCTACGGGACGGCTGTGTCAAGAGGATTGAAGCCGGGTCCATACCTCCGTACACTGAGAGCAGAGGTACCCAGTGTAGCCATCGATGGCGTGTGGTGTAACGGGCGCTTCTCTATCACATCGACCACATTTCATCGTTGCTCTCCTATTCGCTCGCCCTGAGTCGTGCTCCGATATGTTTTGTCGGTCGAATCGAAGCGGTCAGTGACACAGGGGTTCATACTCGTCGTCCAAATCGTGTGCTGATTCGAGGAGCTCGACGCGCCCTCGTCAGCAGTCGTGACGCTGTAACCGTAGTGAGTAGCATACTTTTGTTCCGGAGTTTAGTGGACGTAGTTCACGATGACTGTGAGAGAACCCAGATCGGCGAAGAGACCTCCACCGCAAGGGAGAGTACTGCGACATTACAACACTGGGGCGAGAGTCCAAAGGGTAACTCACTATCTTGCTTGTACCAGTCCACCTCGACTTAAATTCCGACGAATGATAATGGTTGGGGCCTGCTACCACACAACCATACTTTCTTCTGGATATGGAAAAACAATACGAAATAGAGATTGAGACAAGAATTCTATGGGAGTCGGACGTCCCGCAATCGCGAGGTTCACCCCCGAATTTAATCACCCCTATCTTTCTTCGAGGAGAGAATCCCGCCATTCACGGCGGGGAGGATGTCACAGTCGAACTTCACGTATCGCAGAACAGGGTCGTACGACGACCGAGCGGCCGTGACGGCGATTAGGAGTCGGGCTCCGTCTCGAGACGGTTGGGTAGCTACTCGGCCAGATACATCGCAGTCATTCCGGACGTATCAAGACGGAACTGCTGTGGCGGCGTCTTATTATACGAGATACAGGAGAAAACCCACGGCTTTAGCCGTGGGATGAATCCGTACGCTCCGTGCCACAATCCACCGACGATGGCAAGCCGACTCCTAACCATTAAGTACCTATACGCCTACATATAAGAAATGGACGTGCGGCGTACTGTCCCCGTTGCGCTCGACGTGGACAGTGCCGACGCCGCACTCCTCACAGACACCGTCGACACCTTCCTCTGGTCAGCGCAATACGTCGTCGACCACGCCTTCCAAGGCGAGTACGTCACCACCAGCAAGACGACGCTGGATGACGAAACCTACGACGATGTGCGAGAAGCCACGGACGGCTTCAACGGTGGCCTCGTGCAAGCCGCTCGGAATAAGGCCGCTGAAGCCTGCAAGAGCGCCGTCGCCCGATGGAAGAACGGGAAGAAAGCGTCGAAACCCACTTTCACCAGCCCGCACGTCGTCTACGACAAGCGTACCGCGACGTTCCACGACGACTCCGTGAGCCTCGCCACCACTGATGGTCGCATCGAAGCCGACTACGTGCTACCCGACGAGGACAGCAACACACCGCACTCGGAGTACCTATTCTCCGATGAGTACGAGATAACGGGTGCGGAACTACACTATCGAGACGGCGACTGGGTGCTTCACATCCACTGCAAGACGGACGTGGAATCCGACACGTCGGAACAGGCGACCACCGAGAACGGAACGGTTCTCGGAGTTGACCTCGGCGTGAACACCCTCGCCGTCACCTCGACGGGCACGTTCTGGACGGGCGACGAGTTCGACCACTGGCGTAGAGAATACGAGAAACGACGTGGCTCGCTCCAACAGTGCGGCACGCGGTGGGCACACCAGAACATCCAGTCCGTTGGACGGAAAGAGGACGGGCGGTTCAAGCTGATGTTGCATCGCATCAGCAATGAACTCGTCGCGAAGGCTCGTGAGAACGGGTGTTCGGTCATCGCGTTTGAGGATTTGACTGACATCCGTAAGCGGACTGGTGCGTCGTGGGGGCACAAGTGGGCGTTCGACCGCCTGTACGACTACGTCGAGTACAAGGCCGAAGAATACGGTATCAACGTGGAGCAGGTTGCCCCTGAAAACACGAGTCGGCGTTGCTCACACTGTGGATTTACCCATCCTGACAACCGCGAGGACGAGGTGTTCGAGTGCTTGAAGTGCGGGTATGAGAACCACGCAGACTTCAACGCCGCGAAGAACATTGGTTTGCGGTATCTCCGTCGCAACCAGACTGGGGGTTACGGAGGCGCACTCTTGGGCGTGCGCTTGAACAGCGGGATGATGACCGTGAACGGAGGCTATTCTCCTGCCTCATCCGAGGTCAGAACGGGAGTCCACGCTGAATCCCACCGCTTTAGCGGTGGGTAGCTCAAATACTTACTCTCGTGGACCACTGCTCACTACACATGCGTATTGACCGAATAGTACTTAATGTCAAACTCCAACCTATCACTATGGAAACCGTATTCTCAGTTATCGCTATACTGGTCGGTATCGGGTTGGCCTACTCGGTCTTCCGATTAGTCTGGGATGACGAGATGCCCAACTGGATTGGCTAAGACGATACGTACACAACCTGCACAGTAAACTAACGGGTGGGGGAGGAGAGACGGGCGACTCAATACCTACGGTAGTGTAACATATGCTATCGACAACGTAATCGATATCGTCGCCTCAGCCCATCGTTGTTCTCGTTCGCCAAGATCCTCATACACCCGTGAGTAGCCGGCGTAGACTGCGACGCCGACGAGTAGGACCGTGGGGACATAATCCTTCTCAGCATACCCTTCGTAGACTCGCGCTGGATAGTTGAATTCACGACATCTTTCGATGGTTCTCGACTTCAAGTCCGTCAATCTGCTTGAACCCGCCGTCTGATGTAACAACGGGGACACCGAGTGACCGCGCGACGCCGGCAAGCATCATATCGGGGTGTTGGATTCGCTGGCCTTTCTTCTCCAGTTCTTGTCGTATACGTGCTCCTTCCAAGGCGTGAGATCGGTTGTAGTCCAGGTGTTCAACCCAGGGGAGGTCGTCATCAACGAGGGCTGGGTCACGTCCTTCTTTCACAGCGCCGTGATACAGCTCGTAGTAGCCGACCGACGTAAGGATGAGACTCTCGTCCTGATGGGCGAGCCGGTACTCTTTCGCTGGTTCACGGCCACGAAGGAAGTCAGCGCAGAAGCTACTGTCGAGAACCTTCATGGCCCTGCTTCGAAATCCTCATCCATCTCCTCTTTGACTTCGCGGACCGACTCGTCGATTGTGGTGTCGCTCCAGGCACCGAATCCTGCAAGCGGATTATCGTCCTCGAGTTCGCGCTGGATGACCGCTTCGAAGCTCTCGTCGCCACGCTTGCGGGCGCGGAGTTTCCGCCATGTCTCCTCAGAGACTCTGATGGTCTTATCGGCCATTTACACATGGATGTATACATGCCGGCAACTTCTGTGTTTCGCTGCTCCCAGACCACAGTTGATGCGTTCAAACAGATGCTCGTCGCAGTGCTCGTGGAGCGGCAAGAGGCAGAGATTCAGCAGATAGTATCATCCACAACGAAAGCTGTGGGTTTCCTCGCTCTACATCAGTAGAAACTGCCCTCGTTCGGCAGGAGAAGCGTTTCGATGAGGAGAGTCAGTCTCTGGATGTATTTAATTCTCAGCGATAACGGTACCGGAATCGGAGCAGGGTGGGTAGTTCTACACAGTATCTTCTTTTCTCTCTATCGAAACAAGCTCGTATGTTTCATAGTAGTTTTCTCCGTCTTGCTCGATAATCATGACGAGTGATAAGGGGTACCCTAGATCGATATCGACAACGGTTCCGTCTATGGATTGTGGTCGAATGAAGTGTCTAGCAACAATTTCTTCGTTGTCGTCAGTCATGGATGATTGCTGTACGGAATCTCCATCGTTCATCCTACAGTAAATACCAGAACAGTGTGGGTATAGTATGCTAAGTTAGTTTGTTGTCTCCCGCATCGTTTACTGCCGTAGCAACGGTGTGAACGGTCGTCTAGAGAGTGTGGGATGGTTTGAACTGTGTCGTGGGGGCCGTGAGAGAAATATCAACTGGCTTGGGGACGAGCCCCGAGGCTTATCGGTGGACTCTCGCTCTACCCGCGCAAGGCGGTAGTACGTCTGGCAATTTGACGGCTGTTGTTTGGAAAAGGCTTCCCCCCACGACGGCCACCGACAATCCTACCGTTTCAGCGGTGGTTCGCTCGCTCTGACTCGCTATCGGCCGTCGTTCCGCTTGCGTCGCTATCGCTCGCCTCCGTCATCGGTTCAGGAGTGGGTTCGGGCGTCTCCGGAGGTGCTTCCGTCGCTGGGTCAGGAGTAGATTCCGGTGTCTCTGGGGGTGCGTCCGTTGCTGGCTCGGGCGCTTCGGTCTCTGGGTCGGGCTTCTCGGTCGTTTGTGGTGGTGTATCCGTTGTTGGGTCCGACTGTTGCGCCTGCTCGGTTGTCACGTCCGTCGTCGGCGTGTCGTCCGACGTTGTGTCTGGCGCCGCAGTATCGTCCGCTGGCGGTTCCTCCGTCGCCCCATCCTCTGCCGTTCGTTCTCCGTCCCCGTCCGCCTGGTCGGTCGTCTCTCGTGCGAGGCCACAGTCGGCAGCAGTCGGACTGGTCGCAGTAACCGGGTTCTCATAGCCGAACGGACGTAGGTCGAGTCGCCAGCGCAGTCGGTCGTCCGGATTCTCGGGCGCCCAGCTCGCATCGAAGGCGTGTTGCCCCGGCTTCAACGAGTCGGGCGGCGCGGTCGAACTGGCGCCGACGAGGTCGCTCTGGACACGGAGCGCCACGTCGTTCGGATTCTCGTAGACAAACGTGACGACGACGCCGTCGCTCGTCGCGGTGCAGTCCGCGACGGACGCGGAGATTTTCGCTGGCCGAATCTGTCCGAGACACTGGTCCGTGTTCGGATTCCGCTTCGATACTGTCGGCTCGCCGGCGCCCTGCTCGAAGGCTGCAATGTTCGTTATCACGAACCCGGCGACACCGGCCACGTCGCCTACGTTCGACTCGTCGATGCGTGTCCGGCCACTCACTGGCCCGATCTCGTTATGTGACCTCGCAACGCCGTCTGTGGCGTACCACGTCGTGTCGATCGTGACTCGCTCGAACGCGCCAGTCACCCGTGCGCGGTCACAGGCGAGGAACTCGATTCCCGTCGTCGGTGTCTCGCCATCATCATCGTCGCCACGGTCGTCCGACCCATCACCGTCGCCCGATCCGTCGGTCTCGCCGCCAGCACTCGTCGGGTCAATCTGTTGCCCGTTGAGATACACGGTTGCGTCACCATCCACCTGCATTTGCGTCAGTTCGCCGGAGAACTGATAGGCGTCGCCGCCCCCGGCGATTGCGCCGCGAACGCGACCACCCGAGATACTGTCTTCGTTGTCGATGGTCACGTGCTGGTCGGCGATTGGAGCGCCGCCACTGCTCCCACTCTTTCGTACGTGGCCACTCGCGGTGAACTGGTAGCGAATGACGTTCTGGGGACTGCCACCGAAGACGACGATGTGATTCGGCAACTGCTCCGCACACCACGGGCCGGCGTAGGGGTTGTCGGCCGTGAATTTCGCGGGCTGGCCCGGTGTTTGTAGTTCTCGGGTATCGACGCTTAGCGTGTCGATGGCGAAGGGATACGGGTCGTGCGCTGCGACCGGATGGATGGTGGTTGTCCCGCTGATCGGCCCGTCGAACAGGAAGTTCGTTCCGAGACCTGCGTCGTCCCAGAAACTCGTATGCATCCGAACACTCTGGAACGACCCGGTTACCCGTGCTCGGTCACAGTCGAGAAACGTGATCGGCGTGTCTGCGGCGGGATTATCGCCGAGTTGGTCCGGGCGAACCTGCTGGCCGTTGAGGTAGACGCGGACTGTGCTCGCTTGACTGCCGGGCGAGATGCGAAAGCGGACGACGCGACCTGTAAACTGGTAGGCATCGCCGCCACCAGCAATCGCGCCGCTTGCGTGCGTGCCGTCGCTCGAAATCGTGTCTTCCCCGTCCTGAGTGACGTGTCGGTCGGCGATCGGTGCACCCCCACTCCGTCCGCTCTTTTGCAGGCGACCGCTCACCGTCAGTGCGTAGTCGACGACGGTGTCGGGACTGCCGCCGAAGATGACAAAGTGGTTCGTCGCTTGCGCGCTAGTGACATCGATGCCGCCGACGCCAGCCAGCCCCGCTGTCGCTGTGAGCAGCTCCCGTCGGCTGACGCGGTTCAGCATGCTGAATTGCGGTAGGTTTGTTAGCCAGTAGCATAAATCACGCTGACAGTTTATTATCGGCTCGGACGGAAACAGCGGCTTTCCTGCCGTCGTCCAGCGTCACCCACGATAGTACAGACACGGAGCATCGAGTGATTCAATCGTGGAATTCCCACCCTGGACGTGGCCTCCGTCACTCGGATCGAGCAGGTCCCTCCCGTCCTGGTCCACGATTTCCTTTATCGGAATGCCCTCCCTCGTCCTGTGACCCGGCTTCCGCCTTCTCGGAGCTCTCGGTGACTGAGTGACAGTGCTGGTGTCCGATGAGGTGGTTCACGACGGTGTCGGCAGCGAATCGTCGGTCGATAGTGCCTGTTGTGTGCTGGTCACTGTGGATAGGGAGAGGCGGTGGAGTTAGTATACTATACTAATGTCGGGGTGACCTCTCGTTTGAGTATGCCGATGGGGACGGTTACGTGTGAGTGAAACTGGGGGGAAGGGAGCGTAAGCGGTCAATTTATTAGTACGTATTTGTTTTCATGTGTGCTACTGTATGACATGCCTTTATCCGTTGCCCGTTCATTGGCCTCGATACGGAACCGCTGCACACTATGCGTCCGCGCCCCCATCATGAAGGGGCCGTTTGAGCCAGACCCCCCAGGTCGCGCGTAGTCAGACCCCTGTCCTCCTCGCGTGGCAGTTACGCGGGACGCACCACATAGCACCATGCGTTCCGCAACACCGCCCAGTCATGCATATGAGACCCGCACACCTGTTCCACAAGACGCCTTCCACTACAGTGTCGCAAACGGACCGGCCCTCACTCACCACTCCCCCAAGAGTCAGAAACCCCGATACCCGAGTACAACGCGTCGAACGACAAATCCACCGCCTCGTCTCGTCTCGATATCTTACTGCAGCGAGGTTACCCATCCTGAGTGACCATACATGATTTCACCCCTACGGTGGCTACGACGGAGTTCCCCGGTCGAGGTAATCATCGAGTGTCGACACTGCGGGACGTCAGTCAATCAAGGGACATCAATCTGTCCGGCGTGCAACATGACTGATTTCGCGCGCTACGAGATTTCACCGTAACAGCCGACAACTCGGAGAACGGCGGTCGTACACTCGGCCAGCCCGACTCTGCCCTAGCCAATCCGGCCACGCCGCCGTATCGTAGCACCACTTTCTGACCACAATCCACATGACAGAGACGAAGATTGAATCTACTGGTCCTGTTGAAGCCCTGGATAGCTGACAGCTGATGGATATCGGTAGTAGTGCTATTCAGCATACTGCTTTTGACGCATCTCAGTAGGTTTCTGGAAGGGTGTAGAACAGAGGTGTGTTCCGATATCCTAGATCCAGTATTCGATGCTATAGCTGGTAGTAGCAAACAATTTATAATCGTGGACAAATGGCTCCGTATGTCACACCGCACCGATCGACTCCTCGCTGTTCTCGTCATATTGCTCGCGCTATTGGTGGTCTCTCAGACCACTGTCGTCCCACGAAACCAATTACTAGGGACAATAGGACTCCTAATTGGGACTCTCGCTATTATGTATGCGCTTGTTGAGTTGGTACAGTCGTACCAATCAAAGGGCTAACCGCTTACCGCACGACCGATTCAGTCGACTGACCCCGATAGACTGTTTCTGTCGTCTGCATACCCGCTCTCGTGCTGCACTGCACGATTTGATAGACAGCTGAACGTTCGGTTTCGACCATCTCGTTGAAGACGGCCTCCAGAGCTAATGCGCGAGGTCTTTTAAGAAGCTCGAACAGGTCGAGTAGTCACGGGACACTGAAGGAGAAACGCCAATCCCTCTCCCAGGAAGACTTGCGCACGAACACTACCTCACCGTTTCTATAGGCAGAGCAAGCCAAGTTCCTCGAGCTGTGACCCCAAGGTGGTTCACTGCCCTACCCACGTCCTAGTCGCTGACCTGCTTGTGACGTTCGGTACGACGATGCTGCAGTCGCGCCCACAGGATACTCGTCATCTCCACTATCGCTGTCACGCCGATCCAGCTCCCAGCTGCTACCACGGTCACAAGGTATGCGTCGGTCGGATCATGGACATCGAGTGTCCGATGGAACTAGAACAGATTCGCGATCGCCGAGCCGTGGATTGCGTGCATCCGTTCGGCAGCGGCCGGTGCAAGTTCGTAGATTGGTGCGAGTTTGTATATATCCGGGATCAACGCCCATATTCCTCCAAGTAGAATGAGTGTTCGCTTGAATCGCACCCGAACAGGGAGCGGTGCCAACAAGATGGTCATCCCAGTTGCCCCCACCGCAAAATGCGCAAGTGCTAGTGACATTGGCTTCCGTCCTTCGTTATCAGGACCCTTCAGTACGCGCCGAGTACCGCCCAGCCCAACCGATTCCAGTCGTAGTAGTCAGAGCCTCATCGCCTGCTTGCAGTTGTCTCGTTCGAAAAATCGGCGCTACTCCATCGCTCGGAGGAGTGATTAGCTATTGTATGCCTGATGAGAGGGCGTCCGATAGGTCAAAGAGGAGGACGTCATCGCGCGTGTCAGCGACGTGTTCGAGGTCGTCGGTGTACCCGGAGCGGCTGAACAGGGCGTATAGCGTCTCCCCGTCTGCTGGCTCCTCTGACCAGCGCACCTCCGTCGTCGTACGTTCGAGATCGGCGAGGATACCTTCACTCACGGGCTGGGAGGTGAACTTACACTCGCCCGCGACGAGTCCGTCATTGGTGAGGCCGAGAGCATCTAGTTCGTGCCTTTGAACCACCATTGCCCGACGTCACGGAATCGGCGGTCGATGAGATTTGGGAGCGATCGCTGGCAGGGGCGTTCGAACAACGGACTCACGTAATCCGGGAGTTCGGGCGCAACGAGTTCGTCGTAGGCGTCGTCGCCGAGCATGCGAAGTTGGTCTTGATTCCCGTATACGAACCGGAACCAGAACCGGAATAGCGGCGCGGCGATGCGATATCGGCCGCGCTTGGAGGCCGTCGGCGATTCCGTTACGGGAATGTGACGTTCGACGAGGCGGAGCCGGCGAAGCTTCTGGAGGTGCGTGCTGAGCGATCCTGACTCCACGCCGGCCATGCCCCCAATCTCGTTCGGGGTCCGACGCCCATGAGCGAGCGCGCGGAGAATGCTAAAGTACGTGTTCGGCTGCCGAAGTTCGGTCCGGAGTAAGAACTCCGGCTCTGAGTACAAGAGGCCGCGCTCCGAGAGGATCGATTGCTGAACGTTGGTCCCCAGCGGCTGCTCCGGATCGATAGTTTGGAGGTAGTACGGTGTGCCGCCGTGAAGTACCTCGGGGACACGCCCCGAGGCTTCACCGTTTTGTCCGAGCGCCCAGAAACGGGCGGTCGGATGCAGGCGAATTTAATCCCCCTCGACCTTCCCTTGCGGGTCGGTTGGAAGTAACACCCGAATACCTCGCTGGTGTCCGTGAGGGTCGGTCGCTCCACCACGACCCGACAACATCCGTCTCACCTGCCGTGGCAGGGTGTTGAGAGATGTCGCATTTCCAAACCTCCGAATGACCGCTTCGGAGTACGGTCGTTAACCCGCGTCACGGTCATTGAACTACGGTACGAGGCGTGGTAGGTTGAATCTTTTGACGGGCGTCACCCTCGGGGGCACGTGGTTCGAGACGCCGACGGCGTCTCGTCATCACGAGAGAGCGAAGCTCTCTCGAACGACCCCGAGGCACTCGCCCTACTCAGCCTGTAGATCGACCACGCGGTGATGGCGGTCTCGGGGTCGTACTTCGGGAAGAACTGGCGTGCATCAGCTGCGGAGAGGGGCTTGAGGTCAATCGTCGCCGTCCGGCGACCGTACGGCGGTGCGCTTCCGGAGAGTACCTTGTCCTCCATGACGCTGATCGAGGATCCGACGAGGACGAGCGTCGTCTCGGTCTCTTGGAGTTCCATGTCCCAAACGCGTTGAATCCGCGAGGGAAGCGATTCGTCCTCCTCGATGAGGAACGGGAACTCGTCGATGACGACGATAGCGTCTTGCTCGCCGAGTGCTTCGAGGAGAGCCTCCCAATTACGGCGGATGTTCCGCAATGAGGAGAACCGTGCGGTGGTGGTATCGACGAATTGTTCGAGCTGGTTCTGCGCCGTTGACTCGACCGCTTGGTAGTAGACTGCGTCGTCTCGGTCAGCGATTGACTGACGAACGAGCTCGCTCTTCCCGAGACGACGCCGTCCGTAAATCACGACGAGATCTGCGGTCTCGGACTCGTAGCAGTCTGTGAGCTGATCGAGTTCGACGTCTCGATCAACGAATTGAGCCATACAGCCAATTGCATCGCTTCCTCATGGGAACTTCCGATTTTGGAAACTACGATTTCAGAAATCGCGATTTCTTCGCCGGTAAAGAGCGATGGTGAGCTCTCAAAGTTGATTGGCAGAAGCCGATAATCGACAGAGAAATAGCTCGGCAGATCGTCTGACCATGGTTGAACCCGCAAGGAGTCGTTAGCGATCTATAATTAACCTCACGAAACTGATTGACTTGCTAACAATACTACAGACAACCGATGCCACCCCTCATCACACCACTTGACCTTGCTCGCACCTCCCACGCACACGCCCATGACGACAACCTGGTGAACCGCCTCGGGGTCACGCCCCGAGGTACTCGGCCTGCTCTGCCTGTAGTTCGTCGCCGACGGCCGAGCGGGTGAGATCCGGTGTGCCAGTGTAGTAGATGAGTGCTGCGACGGCGAGGAACACAACCATCGATGCCACGCCGACGGGGCTCGCTATCAGTTCCGAGAGGGTGGCAGTGTCGGCAGTTGTATAGACGACGATCAAGCCGCCGGAGGCGTTGAATACGCCGTGGAAGAAGACCGCGGCCAACACGGAGCGGGCGCGGACGACCAGATACGTGTACACGAACGAGAAGGTGATAGTCGCAGCCGTCATCGCGGCGACGCCGACCACGGGGAAGGACGGGTAGTTGTAGCCCTCGATGATTATCGGTGCATGCCAGAGGCCCCAGATTGCCCCAATGAGCAGTGAGGCACGCCAGAAACTCAGTGGCGCGAGCTCCCAGAGGAGATACCCACGCCAGCCAGCCTCTTCGCCGAACGCCAGCACCGCGTTGACGGTCACGCCGAGAACCAACACCAGTCCGAGCGCTGCGAGCGTACCGAGGACACCCGACGGGAGGGTGAGCCCTGGCACGAGGTCGGCCCCCGGGTCGAACGTGATTCCGGGGACTGCCAGTGCCAGTCCAAGTACGACGTATGCAAGCACGATGGGGGCAACCGCCGCCACCGCCAGCCATCGATAGCGGCCGAGTCGGAGGCCGATCGCCGAAAACGAGACAGTGCTCCGCCACACGGTGACGGCGGCGGCCACCAGCGGCGTGAACATGTAGAGCGGTGCCAGCTGGATCATCCCTATGTTTGTAACCGTCGACACGGCCGCGAAGAGGACCACGAGACCGATGAGGACGCCGAAGAACGTTCCGAGCCGCGACCGGTCGACGCGACTCATCGGCACCACCTCCGGGGCTCCGGAGACAATTGCGGAGGAGTTCTCGCAGACTCGTTCCCTAGTATGGGGGACAGCATAGTTAACCTGAATAGACAAAACAACGACATAAATATATCCTTCACTGTCGTATCATTCGGGTCGGTAACCAACGATAGGGTGGATTCATCCGGCCGTCGCTTCATCATAGATACTGAAATAATTCGTCAATCGATTACGGCCCGGATCACGTATTAGAATACTCAGCTCGAACGTGGCTACTTCTGCAAGCAATCTCCGCCGACCAAAGGGCGGGAATTTCTCCTCGCATTTCTATAACAGGCAAACCCAACTGGCTCAGTCAGAATCAAAACCGCGGGACGAGAACCGATTATGAGAGTTCTCCCCCGTCGTCACGCCGCCGAACCAGGTTCATAATCGGCCCGAACGCCCGCTAATTAGCTGTGAAGAGAGGGTGAAATGGCAACTAGGAAACGGCCCCGACGGGACGGTATATCGGCTGGATCCGCTGGTATTGCGGGAGAGACGCGGTCTGCGGATGCTAGTGGCGACTGGCGTCACGCACAGTGACTCGAATTATCCGGGGTTTAATCTTCATAATCGGTTCCCGTCTGGCGATTACAGGAATAGAAACGCGTACTTCTGGGTGCACACACTGATAGCAAAACCACCAGACGTAGTCGCCCTCACGTCTACAGAAAATCCTCACCCACCCACTCAGCAGTCTCACACCCCTACTCTCGTACCATACTCCGGTCTCGAACACACCCTACAGTCCTTCTTCCGGGCGTGAACGCCGATTATGAACTATGGTCGAATGTCGTGCAACGCAGAACAGCGCCGTTCGACGGCTGAGCGGTTGTGACGGTGGTTAGGAGTCCGGCTCTATGTTCGAGGCTGGTCGTACCAGACAGAAGCAGACGACGTGGTGGAGACAGTGGTCAGCAGTAGTGGGTGTCGAGATATTCGATGATGTCGTCGCTTTCGTAGAGGACTTCGTCTCGCTTGGTGTCGACGAGGAGCGCGCCGCTATCGCGCCCGACTATCCTGCTCCCATCGTCGACCACGCCGAGCGCCGCGAGCGGGCCATCGCAGCGTTCGAGGCCGCACACGGCGACGGCTGACGGGGCACGCGAGAAGTGGCGCCATCAGGAGCACGAGGACACGGCAGGGCTGGTTTTCAGGGGCGGGGATACCGAAGCGACGAAATTTCAATGTCAGACCGAACACAACGGAATTAAGGCGCTCAGGTTCCGGAAATCTCGAACGCAGCGACCCGTCTACTCCAAATCGAAGGCTGATCGCACGCCTGGGAGTGGCTTGAACAACAGTACGGCGAGCAGTTCCAGCCTAAGAACACGGTAGATGGGTATCGTTGAGTATTCCGTCGACTTCAATGTAGAGGCCCCACCGAAGCTGACGTGAGAGCCAGCGCAATCAATAGTATCAGAATATGCTACCGTTTTGTCATCCGACTTCTCTTCTACAGTACTAGATGGCATGTTCTGTGTGGCTGTTTTGTGAATAAATCGGCTGTTCAACAATCCCCCCCACTATTATATAAGCAATTTATGTTTTGATGCCATCATCTCTTTATAGGGGGTTGTCGTACGAGGGTAGGAGTTGGGTGGGGTAGTGCTATCGACACCGCGTGAGAGAAAACCAGGCCAAGGGCCAACCATGACCAACGAGCCACACGACACGCTGGCTGACGCAGAACAGGATTCCAAACAGCTGCAGATAACACGTCGAACGGCACTTCGAGGGGTAGGCCTCGCCGGCTTACTCGCGATGGGTGTTGACAGCGCCACGGCCCAGCGAACTGTTGCTGCGGCGAGCAGAGAAAAACAGGTACCAACCATGAGTAATGAGACACACGACACGCCGGCCGACACAGCATCGGACTCCGAACCGCTACGGGTAACCCGCCGCACTGCACTTCGCGGGGCTGGCCTTGCCAGCATCTTCGCGATGGGTGGCGGCGCCAGCGCCCACCAAGCCCGGAACCAAATGTCAGCAGATGACGATATGAATGCCATGGTGGCATCGATCGCAGAAGACGCCTACCTCTACGGCCTCCAGCAGGTCATTTCCTATGTGACGCGCTTCAACTACACGCAGAAGAAGGATAGCGACGTCTATGTGGGCGTCAATCGATTGTACTATCCCAATGAAGGCCAACCGATCACGGCCGACTTCACGGCTGTCGTCAGTCCGAATGCCACCACCTTGTACGGGCAGGGTGTCCTCGATCTACAGGACGAACCCATCGTCATCGAGATGCCAGAGGTTACCGACCGCTACTTTTCGTTGGAGTTGATGAATCAGTACGGGATCTATCCCCTCTACGCCGGGAATCAGTTCAACGGTACCGACGCCCGGTCATATCTGGTACTGCCGGACGACTATAACGGCGAGATCCCGGGCGACTTCGCCGCGACCGACGTCGTCCAAGCAGGGACGAAGAGTCTCTTCACCGAAGTCCGGTACGCGCTGCGTGACCCCACGGACGAAGCTGAAATCGAGTATGTCAACGAACTTCAGGATCAGACGACTATCACCCCGCTCAGCAAATGGCTCGCCAACGACCACGCGGGCGTGCCGCGGGCGGAACAGCCAGTCATCCCCGGCAACTACGAGACGGTCCCACGCATGGCGGACCTCACGACCCAACAGGTCGAAAATCAGACCGCCGAGGACTTCTTCACCCTCCTCAACCTCGTCCTCAACGACCCGACCCTGCCGCTCATCGACGACTCACTCAAGGAGGCTGCGATGCTCGACCAGTTAGAAGAGGTCGGAATCGGCCCAGGGAAGGAGTTTGACTGGCCCGCCCTCGACAACAACGTACAGGAAGCGCTGACCACCGGATTCGAGAACGGATTCGAGCGCGTCAGGACCACCGGTCAGGAGGGCTTGATCGACATGAATGGCTGGCAAGTCCTTGCGCCGACGGGGGATTTCAGAACCGACTGGTTGACCCGAGCCGTCATGGCCGACTTCGGCTATGCGGGCCCTGACTCGCCCAAATCACACGTCGCTGGGTTCCGATTCACTGACGCGAGCGGCGACCCATTGGACGGGTCGACGCGGTACACCATCACGTTCGACCTCGACAACCTGCCGCCGGTCACCGAATTCTGGTCAATTCCGATTTACGACGCGCAGGGCTACTTCGTCGAGAACGAACTCGACCGCTACAGCATTAACAGCTTCATGCTCGAGGAAGGACTGTTGCACACCGAAAACGACGAACTGGTCATCTATGTCCAGTCTGAGAAACCGGACGATCCCAAGAAGGCACAAAACTGGCTGCCAGCCCCCGATGGAGCCATGCGCTTTGCGGCCCGGTTCTATGGTCCTCACTGGTCGCTGGTCGATGGCTCGTATGACATGCCCCAAGTCGTCCCTGCCGAGGAGTGACGGCTTCTCACTTCATCTCCGGCCAGACAGGTGGCCTGCTGCATGTCTCCGCTGTCTTCGGCAGTCCAGTCGTGGCTGAGTGCTGGTCGTTCGATCAGCGATTGCTGAATAGAACGTGCACGCCAGCCACTACTACCGAACGGAGAGACCGACGGCGTCGCCGGAGGTGAGAACCAGACAAGCTCAGTGCCAAGCGGATTCAAGACGTTCTTGATGTCGGGAGTCGTCGTCTAACACGAGAGGACACCTCATGCAGATACGACCTTTTAGTGGTGGTGATGCTGATGCCGTCTTCGAGGTGCATCGACGTGCCTTCGACGGGCGAACCGATGAGGCACGTATTGTGCAGCGATTACATGACGCTGACAAGGCCGTTGTCTCGCTGGAGCGGTCGACGATGACCGAATTGTGGGACACATCTTATTTTCTCCAACGACTGTGGCTGATCATGGCGGAACCGTTGATTTGGTTGGATTAGCACCAGTCGGCGTCCGACCGGAGAATCAAAACGAGGGGGTCGGGTCACTGCTGATTCAGCACGGTTTAGCGAAGTGTCGTGACGCCGGCGTCGACGCGGTAGTCGTGTTGGGTGACCGCGCGTACTATTCTCAGTTTGGCTTCGAAGAGGCGAGCGAGTATGGGCTCGGCAACGAGTACGGTGCCGACGAAGGGTTCATGGTCAAACCGTTACACGAAGGAGCGTTAGATGGCGTGGACGGAACCGTCGCCTATCAGCCAGAATTTCAACAGCCAGAAAACTAGCGTCTATCTCGTATCGCCGCATCTGTTCACGTATCTGCCAGTAGTCTAGTTAACCGATTCATCCGCTGTCTTCAGCACGGCGCTCTTGGCGGCAGTCTGGTAATACAGTCAGTTACTGCTGATTACGGGGCGTGAATGAAGTACGGCCGCGATCGTGAATAGAAGAGGCTTGGTTTGTTCGGTGCCGAGAGACTCTATTTTGGATTTCGGCTGAATCGGTTGTCTGACAGTTCTCACCACGATTATATAAGTAACTTATGTTTTACCACCATCATTTCTTTATAGGCATGTGCCGAATGCGCGAGCGGATGGGGCAGTGCTGTGGATACCACGTGAGAGAAAACCAGAAACCATGACCAACGAGACACACGACGCACCGGCTGACGTAGAATCGGATTCCGAACCGCTACGGGCAACCCGCCGAAGTGCGCTTCAAGGAGCAGGGCTCGCCGGCTTACTTGCGATGGGAGTCGGCAGTACCAGCGCCCACCAGAATTCCTCAATCTCGACCGATCAACAGCGCCGAGAACAAGAGTCGACAGATAACGATACGGTCCCAGTAACGTGGGCGAACTACCCACGCGCCAACTGTCATAATTCGTTTCAGTCTGCCGTCGACAAGGGCGGGTTTGGACAGCTCTATAATTTCAGAAATATAACTCCTGTCGGGGAACAGCTGGACGTCGAGGCAAATCAAGACACGATCTACTCACTCGGGGTGTTCGATCTGACCGAGCCAGTCACCATCACGCTCCCAGACAGCGGTGACCGATACATGTCAATGAATGTCCAGAGCGAGGATCAATATGTGAAACTGAGCGTCACCGAACCTGGCACGTACACGATCACACAAGATCTGGTAGAGACTCGATATGCTGGCGTCCTGATCCGCACGTTTGTCGACCCCAACGACCCGGACGATGTAAAGCAAGTCCGGCAACTCCAAGATGAGATCGGCGTCGAACAAGCATCGGCTGGCTCGTTCGAGATTCCCAACTGGGATCAACAATCATTCAAACAACTCGACGACGCGCTCACGACCGTCTTTATCACGCTCGAGAACTTCTCGGGCGCGTATGGTGACGTCGGTCAGGTCGACCCGGTGAAATATTTCGTCGCCAGTCCGTCGGGGTGGACCGGAGTCCCGCAGCCGTCGGAAGCGCTCTTCCTTCAACGGATTCCCGCCCAGAACGACGGTCAGACCCCATACGAGCTCACCGTCCAGAACGTCCCCGTCGACGCGTTCTGGTCGGTCACCGTCTACAACCGCGACCTCTACCTCGAGGAGAACAAGTACGACGCGTATTCGGTCAACAATGTAACCGCAGAGCGAGCCGGTGACGGCAGTGTCACGATTCATTTCGGGGGCGACCCCGACCAGTCGAACTTCATCTACACGCCAGAAGGATGGCACTATATCGTCCGGCTCTATCAACCGCGCAAGCCAATCATCAACGGGAACTATCAGTTCCCCGAAGCTGAACCCGTCGAGTGAGGGAAGCGGACGGATAGCAGCCGTCTGTCCGCTTGCAATTCCGTCACTGCGGTGGTAAACAGTAACTCGTCTGCTGTCACGTACTACCGGTCGTGGTAAATACACCCTCTCTCGACTAACTGAATCTTCGATTGATCGTGTGGCGGAGTCTCTTCTGTACGGCCCTATCGCAACCGCCAACCGGTGATAGGCTTCTGCGGGCGTGTTGAATAGAGGGCACGAATGAAGCACGCCTACGATATCGAGATGGATCGGTGTCAAGAGAATCTCTTTCAGATTCCGGCTAAGTTAGTCGTCCAACATCCGACAATATAATTATATTAATAACTTGTGCAATACTACCATCATCTCTTTATCTGGCGTTGTCGTAGGAGAGTGAGAGTCGGGTGGGCAGTACTGTTGGGAAACGCTTGAGCGGACGAGGTATGAACCATGAACAAAGACACACACAACAAAACGACTGAAACGGAATTCGAACCGCTGCAGGCAACACGTCGAACCGCACTTCACGGGGCAGGCCTCGCCGGCTTACTCGCGATGGGCGTCGGTAGTGCCAGCGCTCACCAAGACACACCGACACAGACGACCAACCAAGCCGAGCAACAGACGACGGACAATACCACTGCAGTCCCGGTGACATGGGCGAACTTCCCACGTGCCTACTGTCATGCTTCATTTCAGTCAATCGTCAGCAAGGGCGGGTTTGGACAGTTCTATCATGTCCGAAATCTTTCTCCCATCGGTGCAAAGAGTGAGTTGGGCATCGGTGAGCAACGTGACTCACTCTACTCACTCGGGGTGTTCGATGTGACCGAGCCCGTCACTATCACGAAACCAGAGACCGGTGACCGATATCAGTCGATGAATGTCCAGAATGAGGATCAATATGTGAAGCTGAGCGTTACCGAACCTGGCACGTACACATTGACGCGGGACCAGATCGGCACGCAGTATGCTGGTATCGTATTCCGCACGTTCGTCGACGCTGACGACCCGGCCGATGTGAAACAAGTCCGTCAACTCCAGGATCAGATCGGCGTGGTGCAATCATCGGCTGGGTCGTTCGAGATTCCCAACTGGGATCAGCAATCACTCAAACAGATCGACGACGCGCTCAGAACACTCTATTACACGATAGACAACTGGTCGGACGCATTCGGTGACGTCGGCCAGGTCGACCCTGTGAAATTTTTCATCTCCAGTGCGTCAGGGTGGACTGGCGTCCCGGAACCGTCGGAAGCAGTAATTCTCCAACGGACTCTCGACCAGAATGACGGCGACACGCCATACACACTCACTGTCAAGGACGTCCCGGTCGACGGGTTCTGGTCGATCAGCGTCTACAACAGTCGCCTGTCCTTTGTAAAGAACAAATACGATGCCTACACTGTGAGCAACGTGACCGCCGAGCGGAACGCTGACGGCAGTGTCACGATCCATTTCGGGGGCGACCCCGACCAGCCGAACTTCCTCTACACGCCAGAGGGATGGCGCTATCTCGTCCGGCTCTACCAACCGCGCGAGCCAATCATCAACGGGAGCTATCAGTTCCCCGAAGCCCAGCCGGTGGAGTGAGGCAAACGCGCGGATATCGGTCTTGACGCTTCAGGCGACTGAATCGCCGCGATATCGAATACTGACTCGTCTGCTCTCTTCTACCGATGGTAATATGCTGAACTTATCCTCTATATTCAGCACAATGTTTGTGACAGCAGCTCGGCAACTCGGTGAGCCGCTGCAAGATAGGACGAACGAGTGAAGCAGGCTCGCAGTCTTGAACAGAAGGGAGGTTTGGTTGCTCAGTGCCGAGAGAATCTATTTCGGATTCCGGCTAAAGAGGCCAGTCAATAGCTTCCACCCCTATTATACAAGAAAATTATATTTTACTACCATCATCTATTTATGAGGGATTGTCGTACGAGAGTGGGAGTTGGGTGGGGGTAGGGCTGTTGGACACCGCGCCAGAGAAAAACAGGTACCAACCATGAGTAACGAGACACACGATACGTCAACTGACTTAGATTCCGAATCAATGCGGGCAACCCGTCGGTCCGCGCTTCGAGGGGTGGGTGTCGCGGGATTACTTGGAATGGGCGTCGGCAGCACCAACGCTTCTCAGGACTCTGGCTTCTTGGGGTTGAACGCCCAACAGACCCGACAACAGACTAACGAAAATAATGATCCAGTCCCAGTCACGTGGGACAACTACACGCGCGCAGAATCTGACACGTACTTCCAGAGCTACGTCGACTTGGGCGGGTTCGGAGAATTCTATCACCACCGAAATCTCATTCCTATCGACGAACAGAACGTCATCCAGATGAATCGCGACACGCTCTACTCGGCTGGTGTTTTCGACCTGACCGAGCCGGTCACCATCACGAAACCCGATACCGGTGACCGCTACCAGCTGATGATAGTCATCAATCAAGATCACTACGTGACGGAGTCATCCACCACCTCCGGCGAGTTCACGTTGACACAGGATGCAATCGGAACGCGGTACTGTATGGTCGTATTCCGCACCTTCCTCGACCCCGAGGATCCAGACGATGTCCAGGAAGCTCGACGAGCCCAAGACGAGATTGCAGCGAATCAGGATGCGTCGGTCACGACCTTCGAGATCCCCGATTGGGACCAGCAATCACTCAAACAAATCCGTGACGCACTCATCACAGTCGGAGAAACGATGGACAACACGCGGAACACATACGGCGAAGCCGACGAGGTCAATCCCATCAAGCATCTCCTCGGCACCGCAATCGCATGGGGCGGAATGCCAGAGTCAGACACGCTATTCCTGTGGCGAACTCCCAAGCAGAACGACGGCGACACGCCATATACACTCACCGTTGACGACGTCCCCGTCGACGGGTTCTGGTCGGTCACCGTCTACAACCGTAACTGGTATCTTGAGGCGAACAAGTACGACGCATACTCGATCAACAACGTGACCGCAGAGCGAGCCGATGACGGCAGTGTCACGATTCACTTCGGCGGCGACCCCGACCAACTGAACTTTCTCTACACGCCAGAGGGCTGGAGCTACACGATTCGACTGTACGATCCGCGCGAGGCGATTCTCAACGGGAGTTACCAATTCCCCAAAGCTCAGCTGGTGGAGTAAGGCGAGCGCGGATGGCAGCCGCATTGGCCGCTGCTGACTGCGTCGGTGCACTATCGACCGTCGGCTCGGCTGCCGTCTCGTATCGACAGGGCTACCTACGGGAACACGTCGATGGTGGCGTTTATATTTCTCATATGAAGTTCAGAGGTTGGCATCGACATTGTTCGTGTCGACGTGGCCGTCAGCGTACACGAGCAACAGATGGCGGAAGCCATCAACGTTGGCGTCGAACACGCCGTTGTCGGACTTCATCAGCAGTACACGGTTGTCCCGTCGTTGGCGCTGTCACCCCAGTAGGTAAGCGAGTCACCCGATTCATGAACAGCGGCAGGAGCAGTTTCCAAATCGTCGATGCAGGTCAGTTGGCCGACCATCTTGTGGTCGGATAGCGATTCATTCGCAGTGTTCGTAGGAGATTCGCTCCTGCTAGATACACACTCTGTCTCATCTGAAGGGCTGTTTGAGAAATGGGGGTCAACAACTCTTTGTTCATAGACCGACTAACGGAACTATGGCCATTTCGGATCACATGGAGGAAGTGGAACCGACGATACTCATCGGACTCGGATTTATCCTTTTTCTCATTCCTGAGCCTGCGACTTCCACTCTCGGTATCGGCTTAATGTTACTAGGTATTGCATGGTGGCTTCAGTGGGCATAATTTATAAAATAGCCTACTGGTGGATGCGTACTTAGAAAACCGTCGGTTTCTGAGTCGAGTACCAAAAATTCACCATCCTGTCTTCGTATCTTAACGCAATATCGATACAGACTTATTTTATCCGTTATATTGTAGCGACTATATATAGCCGTGAAAATATCGTTCTCGAAGACGACACTCCTCGTCGGACTCGTCGCGCTGGGCCTACTCGCAACGGGAATGACAGCCGCAGACTCGACAACAACGACCACGACCGGAACGACGACCGACCAGACTGGGGTGTGATATGTCGTCCTCCCCGCCCTGATAGTACTTGCTGGACTCAGTTTTGTTGTAGCCAGGAAATAGCGGCAGGCTACGTGTCGCGATACTCGTTGAGTGCGAGGTCGCCAGGAATCTCGAGCGTCCACGCTTTTTCCCCGGATTCGAGGTCGATCGCTCGAAGCAGAGCGGAAAGTCCCTGATCGACTGGGATGAACGCTTTTCCACCACCGACGGTGGGCTGTCCGATCTTGGTGAACTTAGTGGACTCGTTGACGAGCGATTGTTGTTCGACGTCGAACGTGAAGATGGCTGAGTCCGACAGCGAAGTCTGTGCGAGAAGGAAAAGTTTGTTCCCCTCTTTGTGGAAGGGTTCGGGACGAGGGGCGGCGCTCCCATCGTTGAACTCTGGGGTGCTGATGAACGCACGACTGCCGTCATCGACGTTGACACCGACGATCTGTTGTTCGCCTACGGCGACGACAACATCGTCGAAGACGTATGGGCCGTATTTGACGTCGAACTCGGCTTCCCAGTTTTTCGTCCCGTCTGCTGTGTATGCTTTGAGACGGACGTCTGGGTTGAGGGTGTAGGTGATGCCGTTTTTGACGACGACGTTGGTATCGTGGCTTGTGTCGGCTGTCCACGCTGTGGTTGCGTCGACGCTGGGGCCGGCGAACTCTTCGTTATAGTGGGTGTTTGCTGCGTTGGTGAGTGAGTGCGGGATGCTTCCCGTGTCTTTGGTGTAGGCTGGCGGTTCGCTCGTCGTGGTGGTTTCTGTCCCGGGGTTATCGCCGTTTTTGCTGGTAGCCTGTCCGGGTTCGTCGGGCGTGTCGGGCTCCGAGTTCGAGGAGCCTGAGCTACTGCAGCCAGCAAGGCTGGTTACTGCTGCGGAGCTGAGTGCTGTGAGCACGTTTCGACGGTTCATATGATGGGTCGGATTTGTGGTGTTTTCTCCACCCATATGGTATCAGAGTCTGAATAAGTTTTCCGGTAAAAAAGCTTGGATATTCAATAGGGTAATGGCTTCAAAGGGCTTGAGAGCGAACCGGAAGCAAGGGTTCTTCTCGGATAGGTGTCACTTCTCAGCGGTAGGTTTCAGGGTTGACATCGACCTCGAGGTGTCTTCGTGGGCGTCAGCGTACACGAGCAGCAGGCGGCAGAGAACGTCGTACACGTCATTGTTGAACCCCTCAGCCAGTGGTGACTAACTGGTCTCCCAACTGTGTTGGAGGCCCCGGCGTTTACGGCGGGCGAGGCTGTCACTGAACAGCGATCCCTTGTCTTCCACCCGGAGATCAAACTCGGGCGGTTCCGCTATTCCTTGTTATCATCTGGGGTCCTCCTAATAGTTGCTGGGATGATAGCTTGTCACGCGGAAATAGGGGGTGAAATCAGTGACTCCGTCAAAACAGTTTTATCTGTTCCCACTCAAAGTGGGAATATGGCGAAGGTGGATTCAAAAGGGCGAATCGTTCTTCCACAGGAGGTACGAGAACGCCTCGGTATTACTCCCGGTACCGAAGTCGAAATCCGCGAGGAAGACGGGAAGGCGGTCGTCAAGCCCGAAGATAACCCGGAACAGATTATCGACCGTATGGAGCAACTCGTCGCGGAAACAGCGACCCAGCGTGGGGAGACGACTCCGCTTGACGAAGGCGTTGATCCGATCGCCCAGAAACACAGAGACGCTGTTCGGCGAGGAGCGGAGAACGACAGCAATGAGTGATGCGGGCGGCCCATACTTGTTTGACGTCGGCGTAATCGCCCTCGCACACACAGAGACCCCGGTTCGAGGTGCTGCGCTCTCGTACGTCCGAGATGCTATTGCTGGTGAGATAGATGCCGTTGTTCCGTATCCTGCGCTGTTCGGAGCACACACTGTCCTCACGACGTACTACGGACAATCGAATGCAGCCGCGTCTCGGTTGCTCCAGAATTTCATGGACGCGAAGCGAATTCACTGGTGCGACCGACTACCCGAAGAAATCGTGCGCGACGGACTCGCTCACGCACGCACTGCGAATATCGGTGGATGGGACGGATACTATGCACAGGTAGCAATCGATGAAGGAGTGAACACGGTTCTGACGATTGATAACGACTTCGAACGATTCGATGCGTTTGCTACCGAGGTCATTCTTTCACCTGACGAATTTAGTGAACTGAACAGGTTTCTTGCAAACTGATTTCGCTCTTGCGGAGAACAGATGTGTGACCTCCTCCTCGCCGTAACCGGCGAGGCGTCCCACGGCACCGCACCGCTGGGGTGGGATAGTTGCTGGTTTCCGACCCGTCGGCATGACGGGTCGATGGCGGGGCCACACCGCCGGTACTCCTATCCCGGCATGGGACTCGGAGGTATCTTGCTGACCGAGACACCACAGCGGTTCGAGAGGGTGTCTCGAACGGTCTGGGTCTCGGAGTCCCGATAGTGTGCAATTGAGTGGGCGGTGTGACCGCCTCGGTGTACGTTATATTTTGAACCGATACGACTTCAATCTCCGCATGAGGGTTGATGCGTGGGTTGTGAAGGAGTTGTCGGCTTCACGCCCGCCGGAAACGGCGGGATTCTCTCCTCGCAGATAGATAGCACCAGGGAAGCGACTGAAGAGGCGAAGAAACGATGGGCGCGGTTGCGCAATTCTTGCTCTGTATTTGATGCAGTCCTTGGTTAGAATTCTATACTAACCGCTGATGCATCTGAAGAGGAGGTTCGTCCCGAGACTTTATTATGCTAGTTGAGAGATTCACAATCATGGCCTCTAATAGCGCAGACGCTCCTCGGCTTCCCCCACTCGCCCAGGATGCCCGTGACGCGCTTTCTGCGGCCGTCCCTGCAAACGAGAGTTTCAGCTACGACCGCGCCTACACAATCCTCGCCGAGGAAGAAGACCTCAGCCAGCCAGCCGCTGACGATATCCTCGAACGACTCCTGCTCCGCGGCCATCTCTACGAAGTCGACGGCGAGCTCCGGCTCACCGAACGAGCACAAGCGAGCGAGTAGGACGAGGGAGCTTCCTCGGCGACTGCTTGTTCTTCGACGGTCTGTTCGATAACCTCACTGAATGCCACGTTCGGTTTGACTTCGGTGATTTCGACAGTGATGTGGTCGCCTCGCTCGGTCTCCGGGACGATAATTACATAGCCGCGTTCGACCCGCGCAATACCGTCGCCTTGCTCACCAATATCTTCGATTTCGACACGCCGCCGGTCACCAACATCGACCGGCGGCCCAGAGTCGTCGTCAGTCGCTAGCTATGATTCGTGTTAGATCTGGAATCCTCTCGGGTGTGAGGATGCCGCCAGGACTGCGAGCGAACACGCTCGCTGTATATCTCCCGAATATACTGCTCTCCACGCTCGTCGTCCATCAGGGTAACAGTAGTTAGTCGTCAGCCGGCGTCGTATCTGGTGGGTCGGACCGTTGGTCGTCCTGGAGACGCTCAACGGTAATCGGCTCACCGTTACCAACTATACTGATACCAACGATTGTGAGAAGCGCAGCAGCTGTCGCCGGGACCGCCGACTCCATTGTACCCTCACCGAATAGCGCCGGTTCGCCAAGAACGAACTGCCAGATGGCAAAGACAGTTCCGCCGACTACAAACGCCGGGAGTCCAGATTCACGCGTTGTCCTCTCCCATAATAATGCGAGAATCCCGGCGAACAGCACTGACATAAATACGATAACAAATAAAGGCTGTATCTTACCATGATGCCCTGGCTGCCCTTCTGAATTGGGATAGTTCCAGTGATTGTGAGGCGAAAGCTAGGGAAGAATACAAACTGTACATCGGTGATACCCTCCAGAGCCAGAAGACGCAGGAATCCTAGACGGTGAGAAAATAGATGCCATCAGTCGTCAACTGGGAGACTGACAGACGGGTCACTGTCAGCCCGATTGCTTTGTAGTGTTGTCTTAGATACCATGCCGAACAAGAGGGTGACGAAAGTGAGGCTAAAGAAGAAAGTAGTAGCCAGGGAGAGGAAGAGACCTGGTTCGTTAGCGAACAAGATGATGATCGGGAGTCCCCACTGGCCAGCGATGAAGAGGATGGTAACCATGGTCTTAGACGTGTTCGGAATGTCGAGAGTGGGTGTGACAAAGCCCTTATGACGAGGATTGAGAGGAAGCCGAGATGACTGGTGGTCATCCTACCTAAGATCTCGTGTCAACTGGACAGCAGTAGGAACTGGGAAAGGACAACTGCTATCATCACTGTTAGCTCCAGATAGCCTGACGGTTTGAGTGAATAGATATTTATATATAAAATAAGTTAGTGATGCGCGATAAATGTTACCATCATTATATAATCCCCAATAGGAAAAGGCCACAGTGCTGGCCACCTCCCAATTACTTTTCAAATTGGAGTAATATTTTAAAATATGAATGCGGACGGCGTTGCCGCAGCGCTCACCACTCTGACTGGCGTTCTCTTTGTAGTCGCTGCGATTCTTTCATTGCAGTCCCAGAGTCAACTTCGACGACTCTATGGAATCGACGTCACCGATGACGAGGCAGCAAAAATAAATGCGGTCGTCGTTGGACTAGGTGGCGTCGGAATGTGGGCACTCGCCGCAGCGGTCATCGCCAACGTGTCGGAGCGCGTCATTGGAACAGCCACAGTGATCGTCTGTGCGGGGCTCTGCATCATCCTCGGCTGGCTGATCCGATATCACGACCGACGAGAGCTGCTTACGACCCCTGACGCCGACCGTGACTTGGCAAGACGGCTTGGCGCAGCGGCAATCATCTGTGGCGTACTCATCCTTCCATTAGCTCCAGCTATCTGGCTCAGGGCAAGTGATGCTCTTGTTCTCGGTCTCGTGCTTGGTGGAGCCTGCATCGGATTCTTCACAATCGCCTACGCACATCGGTGAGCTCCTCCTCGCCCTAAACGACGGGGTCTCTCCGTGCGAACTGCCTTGGGGTCACATGGATCGAGACGCCGTCGGCGTCTCGTCATCACGAGAGAGCTTCGCTCTCTCGAACGACCCCGAGGCACTCGCCTTGGTCCACCTCTAAAAAGATAGGATGCCGGTGATTCACTGTAGCTGGTCGCAGTGCTTTCGCAGCACCGGTGCAGGCTCTGTGCTCGGTCGACCGGACTTTCCAGAAGCACGAGCTCCTACTCTTCGCGCGGCTCCTCTTCTTCAACAGTGTTCGACGGAAGGACGCCCGGCACATCCTCAAATAGCGTCTGGGAACTGTCGTTGATGTCGGTCGCGTCGGTCACCGGTTCGGACGGATAGTACGCGTACCGGACGTTGTCGTGGAACACGAAGTAGGCGTCGCGGTCGGCGTCTTCGATGACTGCGCTGTCGGTATCGATGGCGAACTCAACCAGGTCTTGGAGGCTTGCTGCCTCCGCTTCCGGCCCGTCCAGCGTTTCGTCAGGCAAGCGAATAGGGGTAATCCACTCGTCGAAGTCACTCCTGTCGTCGTTGTACGCGAGACGGTCTCGTTCGGCATCGGACAGCGAGACGACGTCTCGACCGTGCACGACAATCAGCATGGCAAGAGCGCTCAGACTGGCGAAAAGTAGTAGCGGGCCGCCGATGGCGTGCAATGGTCCGGACGCTGCTGGCACTTGGACGACGCGCGTGTTCTCGTGTTCGCTCGTGACGGGGCCGTTCCACGCCACTTGGTACGTGCCTGTTCCGAGTTGGATCGAAATCTGAGACTGGCGCGTTCGGTCGACCGGTTGTCCGTTGACGGTTCCGCTCAGATGGATAGTGACGTTGACGAACATCTCGACTTGGCCGGCGGACGCGCCTAACTCGCGCTGAATCTCCGAGCTTTGATTGGCTACTTGGGGGATGTTGATGGCGACTGGGATAGAAACGGTGCCGCCGGGCTGGACGTTCGTGGCGTTTTTCTTTTTGAGGGACCGGGTGGATTGCCAGTGGGTAGTGGTGGTCACCAAGGACACGGTCTAGCCACAGTAGTTCCTATATCACGATGTGGTTTATAGGCTAGTTTTGATAGCGTTGAGAGTATGTGGAAGAACACAGGGAAAGTACTAGCCAATAACGCCGTATCCTTCGTCACGCATCAGTTCAGCAACGGCCTCTGGGTTCTGAAATGCAAATAGTAGTGCTGCCTCTCGAGCATCCGTCTTTGCGACCTCATCGACATCAAGCTCGTTCGCAAGTTGGTCGCGGAACGATGGTTCGTCGCTGGCCACTTGACTCCGGACGTGGAGTTCGATTCGCTTGTCTCTCTCATCTCCGACCTTGCTACGGCGAACGTAGTAGGGATATTGCTCCGACGCTGAATCCCCAGCTGGCTCTGACCCCGACTGATTATCTGAGTCAGTGGAAGCTTGCTGTCCTGTAGTCGTTCTCGACTGCTCAGCCTGGTCACCCGACGTCTCTTTCGACGATTTCTCCCGGCTTGAGGGAGTCTTGTCCATCCCTCCTTCGTCCTCGACGTCGTTCTGGTCCTGATCTGGGTCCGCTGTTTCGTTTGGCTCGTCAGTATCGTCGTCTCCTCCTCCAAAGTCAAGGTCGCCGGACCCGGACTTGAACGACCCCGTCACGCTTCGGTCACCTCCATTTCCTCCTGATCACGGAGATCGATGGTTCTGGTATCCCGGTCGTCAATATCGAGTTCGAGCACCGGATCGATGTCGACGTCGAAGGTATCGGTCGCGACAAACGCTGCAAGCTGGTAGAGCTCTGTGAGTGTCTCGACTTCCCGGTCTCGAACATCGCGAACACCAGGCTTGCTGCCTCCTCCGCTGCCATCGTCGTCGATGGTCTTCCAGCGCTCCTCGATGACCTTGAACGCCGACCCGCGGGCTTCCCACATATCGTCCATCATGCTTTCACGGTCGCCGATGACGACCGGAGTATCGAATTCATCGCTATTTTCGAAACGGCGTAGATACTGTCGGTGGGCGTTCGTCCGACGGACGCCCGACGGAACAACGCATGAAAGGCCGATGCCGATATCGAGGTCGGTCTGCATATTCCCGACGAGGTCTTCGAGGCCGTCGAGACTCAGACTACCTTTGCCAGCCGGTTTTACGGGCGCAACGAGCGTCCGCATCGCGTAGATAGCGTTATACAGTAGATCTTCGGCCCGGGCGTTCGGGTCGATGAGGATGGCGTCGTATTCTTCGTTGAGACTCTGTTTTTCCCACAGGAGCTTGTAGAGGAGTTCGTAACGAGGGTACTCGCCCTCGCTGATGTTCTTCATCCCTGTTTCGTAGGAGATCTTCTGCTCGAGGTTCGACGTGAAATCTCCGAGCATGTCGTGGCTTGGGACGACGTCGACGCCTTCGTCGCTCGTCTCGATGAGGTTCTCGAAGGATCCATCCGGCATCTCCAGGATATGCTTGACGAGATTGTCCGCTTCGGAGTCGCTGCGGTGTTCACCGAGGTCGAAGAGGCTCGTTAGATTGCCTTCCTGTGGATCGAGGTCGATAGCCAATACATCGAGGCCCATCCGTTCTAACGCTACAGCCAGATTGGCGGTGAGCGTCGTTTTATACGTTCCGCCAGATTCTGAATAAACTACGATGGTTATCATCTTGATTGTCTGTACCTGGTTCCTATTACATAAATCTGCGTCAGACATCTATTACAGATATATATATTATAGATACCTGTTACAGGCATCTACTGCAGATATCTGTTACAGACATCTATAACACTAGTCTGTTCGGATTGTGAGTAATGAATCTCTGTACTAACTGTATGTACGGATAGGATGTACCTCATCTCCAACCAATTTGTCTGTACCATCTTTCCATACCAGATATCCGAGACGGTTATCTATGACATGAATCTGTAGCGTCTATCTGTGACGATAATCTGTAATCGATAGATGTAGTGGATCGCTGTAGTATCTGCCACAGATTTCTGTGAAAACCTGTAGAGAAATGTGATTTCTGTAGCAGAAATTTGCAATAGGGACTCCAGAAGAATATCTGTAACGAATATCTGTAACAGGTTATCGGTGGAAGAGGATTGGCTCACTCGGATACAGGACAAGACGCGAGGAGATGAAGCTGGTCGAGATTCAAGTAACGTCTGAAATCTAATTCGACCGTATTACTTGTCAAACAGGTGCATCGATGAGGAATCGTATCCTCGATTCGGAGTGACGTCGCGGAAGAGCTGTTCCCCCTCATCGATCTCCAGCGTGCAGTAGTTTTCATTCACTTCTTGCAACTGGAGGGAACATAGGACACGGATTCGTATTAACACCCTCAGCACCCCATTCCCCGTACTAGTTCACCAGGTGGAGGATCACACTCCATCAACTGTATCTCGCTATATGAACGGGGAGTTCAGAAGATAGGCACGTCAGAAACAATCGCTTGGATTCGTATGTCGAGCGGCGATTGACTTCCAGAGAAGGGGACGACTCAGCGCCAATTTGAGCGGAAGAAAACATTTAGGAGAGTAATGCTTCCTCTAAGTTAGATGCCTACCCCCATTAAATCGCTCCTGAAGCACCACGTGTACAGCAAACACTACGGCTTCCAGTCTCGAAACTTGAGTCGCTTCGGGAGTGGGTGATGGAGCTTCGAGGAGAATTCCTGCGGCTTTAGCCGCAGGATGAATCCGAGAAGATGGAACCAGTCCACGTTCGCTCGCCAGTTCGAGATTTCCAAT